>JAUVQR010000243.1 GCA_030598065.1 Planctomycetota bacterium
CCAAAGAGACCGGGAGCCAGCACTATAGGGTACCTCGTACCCTTAGGCCTGTGCGTCCTCTTCTTTTTCAGTATCGCTATAGCCATATCTGTATCTGTGGGAAACTCTTCTTAACAAAATGATAATATTATTATTGCCCCCGTCTTGTCTAGCAAATTATGAGAAGTACATATAAATAAAGTATGTCCTCGCGGGCCTGTCTTCTTCTCCTGGCGCATGCGGTCTTGCCCCGCGCCGGCCTGCTTACCAGTCCGGCGTGCCGCCCCCTGCTATGTCCTGCAGGACCCTCTTTGCGGCCTCTATAGCCACCCTGTTCTCCAGGATAGCGTTGGGAAGGATGTTGTCAGGCTGGGAGGAGATGTCCTCCAGAAGTTTCTTTGAGCCGGCCTTATCCTCGTTCTTCCAGAGGGCTTGGGCCAGGATAAGCTTGTTCTTTAACAGCTTGGGCTGTATCTTAACCGCTTCCTCCGCGTATTTCTTTGCTTCTTCAAGGTTGCCTTTTGCCATAGAGAACTCCGCCATGCGCATGTAGGGCATCCCGTCAAGTCCCTTCGGGTCGAGCTTTGCGGCCTCCTCAAATTCCTTCATTATACCTCCGCCGCCAAGACCGCCCCTGAAAGAGACCCTGTTTACTCCCCTCCAGACACCCAGATTGGCGCCCATCCAATAATGCGCCGCGGCGCTGTCGTCGTCTATGTCCAAGGCCTTCTTTGCCCAATCCTGCCCCTCATCGCTGAACTCGGACTGGGCGTCGTCTTCTTTTGCAAAGACGTCGGCCAGCGTGAAATATGCTCGGGACAGCTCTATGTAGACGTCGAGTTGCGCCTTCTTATCACTTTCCGGTATTCCCTTCAGCGCCTCCTCATACTTCTTTATTGCCGCATTGATATTCTTCTCGCCGCTGGATTCATACCTCTTGTTGTATAACTCATCTCCCTGCTGTAGTGTGGCCTGCCAGTCCGCCGAGGTCGCAACGGAGGTATAAACGACGCATGCAATAAATGACAGAAGAAACACGAAGATACGTTGAGGTCTTGCGGTCGGCATCTTGCTCCCCTTCCCGGCCATTTCTCCGATAGAACCTGAGGCCTTAACGGCAAGGACGTCTCGCCATCGATGACATGCGTCGAGGACGAGGCCTTTATTTTATAAAGTAGTCTAAATGATTAATCCGGAATGTAAAGTTCAAAAGGCGCCGCCCGTCACGCCCCGCTAATGCATAAACGGTATCGCAGAACTGCGCGGGTTTTCAGCAAGAAAATGGCCTCTACCGCAACCGGGCGCAACCAGGCCCAACGAAGACCGTTAATCGGGCTCAGGCGGTCCTTGTTTCGCCCCCTCCAATCTTATGCTCTCCATAAGTTCATTGATTGTCCTCAATGTCTCCCGGTCCGTACAAAGTTCCCTGGCCTCCTGCAGGTGTCTGATGGCCTTGCCGGGCGCATTACCGTGATTTATCCATAACTGACTCAGCTTGACGTGTATCACCCCGTTAGCAGGGTCCACGCCAACGGCATTGGTGTAGGCTCCTATCGCCTCATCAAACATGTCCTTCTTCTCATACAAGATGCCGAACCCTATATGTGCCCGGACGTCGGTGGGTTCAATGCGCAGCGCCAATGACAGCTCATCCTCTCCTTCCGACAGCCTGCCGGTCATAACGTATGCCATTCCAAGACAACTGTGCGCCTTACCGTTATGCCGGCTTATCTCCCTGGCCGTTTCAAGCAGCGGTATGGCCCGCTTGTACTGCTTTTCGTTGATGTAGACGTCTCCCAGGTTGGTAAAGGCCCTTCCGCAACAGTCCAGCTCGACCCTGTTCCTTGTGTTAAAGGAAGCGGAGTTGTAGAGTTCTACGCATATCTTATATTCGGCCTTCGCCCTTTCAGCTTGTCCGTCTGACTGATATGCATGTCCCAGGTTATAGTGCGGCCGTACCTTGCCGGGCGATTTCCTGACCGTATCTTCCCACAGGGTTATCTCCGTGGCCCATACCTTGTTATGCTGGTGAGTACAGACACCGTAGAACAACACAATACCTGCCAGCACCGCCAGCTCGGCCTGCCACACCCGCTTAGGGTCAAGACCCTTCTGCGCGCCTATATAACTAAACAAGCCGTGGATACCCACCACCAGAAGGAGGTAAAACGCCAGACCCGCGAGATATAAACGATACGTTACCATAATCTCGGGAAGTGGGATTATACTGCTTGTAGGGGCTAATATAACCAGGAACCAGAGGACGCAAAACGCCGGCAGCCTTGCCCTGCGCAGGGACAGGACGGCCGTGATCAATACCGCGATGACGGTTGTCGCCGCAGTTAATGCGGCGCCCCCCCCACAGCGTCTCCGTCAACCGTACGTCATAATCCACGTTCATCCTGCCGGGAATGGGCAGCAAGAGCAGTTTAGCGTAGTCTATAAGGACACCTGACTGGGTAAGCAGGTATTCCCAGCGTCCCCAGTTAGGTGTGATACTCTCGTCACCAAGCGGCATACTAACATAAAACGACACCACCGCCAGAAGCAGATACGGCGTCAACAACTTGAACGCCCTGAGGGAGGCCCGCCACCCGTCTTCAATGAAGCACAGGTAGTACAAGAACATGATAACCGGCGCCGTGTACGCCATCTCTTTGCACCAGATGGCAAACAAAAAACTCAACACACTTCCCGCATAGGCGTATACCCTGATGCCATGGCCATCGACGGCCCTTATGAAAAGTAGAAGTGACAACAGATAGAAAAAGGACGCCATTGGCGCGTATCTCTTGATTATATATGTTACGGAGTGCGTCTGAATGGGGCTTGTGATGAACAAC
>JAUVQR010000248.1 GCA_030598065.1 Planctomycetota bacterium
GCGTGGGTGTGGGGGACAGGGTGTCAATGCCTCAACTCGTTGACGCTCACAGAGATAAAGGCGGCTGACCGGGACGTCTCACGAAACGCTATTGACATATACCGTTTATGTCCTTACCATTACCAGCAGCGGGAACCGGGGGACGATACGACGGGGGTTGAACACAGGCAGATTCTATGAGAATAAAGGCAATAATCTTCGACCTGGACGACACACTCTATGATTGTACCGGCATGCTGGTAGGGGCCTCCCGGAGGCGCGCCGCCAAGGCCATGGTAGAGGCCGGTCTGCCCATGACAGCCGGAGAGGCATACAAGCTACAGAATACGGTGGCAGAGAAGTACGGGCCTTCATCGCTTGTATTTGACGAAATAGCCCAGATGCACGGAATGGACCGCTCACTGGTAGAGTTCGCGCTGAAGGCATATAACAGCGACGAAGTATCCGACATTGAACCGTTCCCTGACGTCATACACACGCTGAAGCAGCTCAGGCAGGAGAAATACAAGTTGTTCCTTGTCACCATGGGGGTGCACAGGAGACAGGAGAGGAAACTGGAGCAGCTGGGTCTTTCACCCTACTTTGACGAGATCATGGTCAATGACCAGGAGGTGGGGATGCTGCTGGAAGATTGTTTCAGTCGCCTTCTCAACAAATACAACCTCATGCCCGACGAAGTGGCCGTAGTCGGCGACAGGGTGGGTACGGAACTCAGGATAGCAAAGACATTGGGGATGTTTGCGATTCAGATGCTCCACGGGAGATTCAAGGCCGAGGCCCCTCTCCGCGCTTCAGATAAGCCAGACTACAAGATAAAGAACATATATCAGCTCTCCACAATCCTTCAGCTTATAAACAAGGGCAGGTATCCCGACAGACTCCGGATACTCGCAATCGGCGGTGGGACCGGCCTGCCGATAGTCCTCCAGGGCCTAAAGACCTACAGCAAAAACCTTACGGCCGTCGTTACAGTCACCGACTCAGGCCGCAGTTCGGGCATGCTCAGGGAACAGTACGGTGTCTTACCCCCCGGAGACGCAAGGAACTGTCTGGTGGCCCTCTCGGAGACGGACGAGCAGCAGGAGGACCTCTACAAGCTCTTCCAGTACAGATTTGACCGGGGTTCGCTGGAGGGGATGAGCCTGGGCAACCTACTTATGACAGCCCTTACCGATATCACCGGCTGCTTCGAGAAGGCCATCAAGAAGGCCAGCAAGATACTCGCGATAAGCGGAAAGGTCTTACCCTCAACCCTTGAGGACACGCACATCTGCGCCGAGCTGGAGGACGGCACCATATTGGAGGGGGAGTTCAACGTCCGTAAGCCGGGCAAGGCCCCTATAAAAAGAGTGCTGCTCAAGTCTGAAGACGTGGAGGCCCTTCCCGAGGCCCTTGAGGAGATAAGAAACGCGGACATAATCGTACTGGGGCCGGGAAGCCTTTACACCAGCATTCTTCCCAACATCCTGGTAAAAGGAATACGTGAGGCCATAAGAAAATCCAGCGCCACCAAGATATACATATGCAACATAGTCACACAGCCGGGGCAGACCGACGACTACACCGTATCCGACCATATACACGCAATAACCAAGCATCTCGGAGAAGGGGTGTTGGACTATGTGCTGGTAAACGATAATCTCCCACGCAAGGACATGTTGGAGAAATACGAGGAGGAAGGCGCTCTCGTCGTTAGGCTTGACGCCGAGACCAACAACCTGCAGGTAAAAACCGTAGAGACGGACCTGGTGGAGAACCTGGATAAGGTCAGGGTTCTGTGGGAAAAACAGGACCTTCTGCGCCATGACCCGGACAAACTGGCTGACGCCATCTGCAGGGTCTACGCCGGGATACCTGTCCACAGCCTGGCAACGGAAAAAGTACACTAGATTTATGCCACGTACATTCGGGGCCATAAAGGCCGTCATCCTCGACCTAGACGACACCCTCTACGACTGTTCGGGAACGCTGGTGCACTCAAGAAGACTCAAGGCAGCCGGCGTTATCGCCAACGCCATAGGGTGTTCAGAGAAAGAAGCGTATCAGCTTCAAAACGACCTTGACGAAAGCAGCTCCGTCAGCGGCGACCTGTACGAAGAAATAGCCCGC
Source organism: Planctomycetota bacterium (assembly GCA_030598065.1). GTDB lineage: Bacteria > Planctomycetota > Brocadiia > Brocadiales > Bathyanammoxibiaceae > Bathyanammoxibius. The sequence continues at coordinate 2,110 of JAUVQR010000248.1, forward strand.
CGATACTCCCTGCCCGCCGGCTTCATGGAAGAAATCAACCGGAAATTCTCCGAGGTCGGCATCGGTGGCATCAAGCCGTTCGCCGGGGTAACCGACACTCTCAAGAAGCTCAAGAAAGAGGGGATATTATTGTTCCTCGTCACTGCCGGCAAACCGGAAGAGCAGGAAAAGAAGGTGCGCGTGCTGGGGCTTGACGGGTTATTTGATGAGACAACCCTCCTGGACACGACAGCGGTCGGCGCAGACACCAAGAAGGCCTGCTTCAAAGAAATCCTTGACAGCCGCCACCTGAAGGCGGAAGAAGTGCTGTGCGTGGGTGACAGGATGGACCGCGAACTCAAGGTGGCCAAGGAACTGGGGATTCCTACGGCAATGGTAAGACACGGGAGGCATTACCGGCGCTTCAGCTCAAACTCAACGGGCGACAATGAAGAAGCGCCCGATACGTATATAGAAAGCGTAGCCGACCTGCCCAGGATACTCGACCGTTAGACGGGCATACCGATAATCTGCGCCTCAAAGACTATCCTGCCGTCCACCACTCCCTGGGTATCGAAGGTGGCCCTCCTAGGCCGAAGCTCAAGGTTCTTTGCTATCAGTATAAGTTTATCCCCCGGCACGACCGTGCCACGAAACTTTACCTTATCAACCCCACCA
>JAUVQR010000209.1 GCA_030598065.1 Planctomycetota bacterium
CGCGATTTCTTTAGTACGATAAGTGGGATATGATTGTCCTTTAGTCATCCCCACACATCCCTGCCTGCCTTAAAGACCGCGCTCTTCCGTTTTGCATAGGCGCGAACCTTCCCGGAAGTTTCGGATTTGCCGCGTAGACTCACCACAGCCCTTTGCTTTGGCAATCCTCTGCACTATCAAGTAAACTAAGCTCTAGTCCTATAATTGCCGTTTAGTCGGGCATTCTACCCATTCTCATGCGCACGTGTTTCAGTCGTTTTTTCGTCTTGGAGCGACGTAGATGGAAGAAATTGTCGACAGATACTTCGGTATGATGGCCAGGAATTATCCTGTTATCTGCGCCAGTGACGAGTTCTACTTCTTCCCCCGGGTGCGGGAATCTCTATCGTTTCTGGACCGGGTGGATGACTTTGGCAGGGATAAGATAGAGGAGAATATCGGCGTGGTAAAGGGCCTGCTGTGCGAATTGGACGGGGTAGACGGGACAGGCCTCGGTCTGGAGGAGAGGATAGACCTGGAGTTGATCAGAAACAGCATGCTCAGCTTTTTGAGGGAATTTGACCAGATAAGGGTCTGGCAGAGGGACCCGGCTTTTTATCTGAAGATTGTCTTGATGGGAATTGACAGCGCGATGACGAAGCCCTGTCCCTCAAAGGAAGAACTTGTTAGAAGGCTGCTGGGCAGGCTCAAGGCCGTGCCCGGCCTGCTTGAGCATATGGCGGAAAACCTCAACAACGTACCCCGGCTCTATGCCGAGGTCGCGCACGAGATAAAGAGCGATTGCATAGGTTTCTTCAACTTCTCTGTCACCCAGTTTATACACCGTAATTGTGACGGTAACGAGGCGCTGCTGGAGGCTAACAACGGGGTGATGGAGCATCTGGACAGGTTTGACGGCGCACTGGAGCGTTCTGTAGGCGATGGTAGTTTCCCGGTCGGGAAGGACAGGATGCACCAGATACTGAGAGAGAGCTACGGGTGCGAGACAAGCATGGACCAACTTGAGGAGTTGGGGAAAGAGGGTTACAGCGCCACACTGGGAGAGCTGGAAAGTTTGAAGAGCAAGATGAACCTGCGAAAGACGTGGCAGGAGATATACGAGGGGTTCAGGATAGAACTTATATCGCAGAGAGACCTGTTAAACCTGTACAAGAGCGAGATGGAGAGCATAAAGGGGTTTTGTGAGGAAAGGGACCTGATAGGCCGGTTTAACCAGAAGGAGCTGTATATCAGGGAGACGCCCGTTTACTTGCGCGCCTTGAGGGCATCGGCCTCGTACTGCGCCCCCGTTGGTGGCGACGTGGAGGAGGAGGCTATATTTTATATATCGCCCGGTAAGGAGATATTGAAGAGACCTGGCAAGGGGCCGTATGTGGTGGATGACATTCACCGGGAGTACATACTCACCACCGCCCACGAGGCGTACCCGGGTCATCACCTGCTGGACGCCGTAAGAGGAGGGTTGAAGAACGCCGTGCGCCGGCAACTCGAAAACCCGCTGTTTTATGAGGGCTGGTCATGCTACAGCGAACACCTGCTTCGGGAAGAGGGCTATCTTCAGGACTCCATCCAGGTGCTGATAGGCCTGAAAAGGGATCTGTGGAGGTACACAAGGTGCATCCTGGACGTCGGACTGCAGACTGGCGGCTTCGGATGCGACGAAGGCGCTGAGAAGCTGGTGGAGCTGGGCCTTACCCCCTCTGAGGCTATGAAACAGGTCAAGCGGTACGCGATGATGCCCGGCTACCAGTTGAGCTACGCCGCAGGCAAGCACGAGATACTCAGCCTGAGGGCGAGACATGCGCCGAGACTGGGGCTGAAGACCTTCCACAACGTCCTCTTGACGGGAGGTCAGCTCCCGTTTAAGTGGGTGGATAAGATGATGGGGAGAGAGAACTAAGATGGAGGAATTTCAAGGATACCATTCAGAGTGGAACCTTGGTAGCCCGGGCGGATGGGAATACCAGAGGATGACCATGGAGCTGGGGGAATGGTGCTGGGAACGCATACAAGAGCTGACCGGGCTGGACATATTGCTGGATTTTGAGCATACCATTCTGAACCCGCGTGACGGTTTTGTTGACCTTATGCTGAGCGTTCATAAGAGGGGTTACGGCAGCAGCGGTAAAAGGCCGTTCATCGTGGTTACCGCGGAAGAGGCTACGCTCAAGGTGGTGATGGAGAACATAAATACGGTTAGCTATCTTAACGGTCTAACCGGCATCTCCGCGGCCCTTACCGCCCCTGAACGGATTGAACAAAGCGGCGACACCGTCACGCTTGACGGCAAAGAGATAACGGTGTTGTTTATGGATTTTAATAACGACGTCCTGCTGGAACTCAAAAAGAAGCACGATATAGGGCCTCTCCTTACGGCGGTAAAGAAAGGGATTGTAGTGAATCCCCGGGGCGCGGACCCGATAAACTCAAAGGCCGTTTTTGAGGCCGTACACAAGGATTTAAGGGACCGCTTTTCTGAAACTACCGTTTACCGCACGCCGTGGACCAGATTGTTCAGGGAGCGGAGCACGACCGGCCCGCAGGGCGAAGACATACCTGACCTTGTAGAGTGGGTCAGAAGGAACTGGGAGCGTGTGGTGCTAAAGCCGGAAAAGGCCCATTCCGGCGTAGGTGTCTTTGTGGGGTGCGTAAGGGGGGACAGGGACGGTGATATCCAGGAAGCCCTGGAGAGGAACGATTACGTCGTACAGGAAGTGGTCCACCTCGACCTCTGGGCGGAGGAGTTCCCGTGGCTTGACCACGAAAGGAAGGAGGTCGTTCTCAAGAAGTGGCAGACCGATTTCAGGTGTATGATGACGGAGAGGGGGCTTATCGGATTTCTTGGCCGGTTCGGCGGCATACCAACCAACGTGGGTTCGGGGGGAGGGACGCACGGTATCGCAATACTTCACTCACCCATCAGCGTAAGAGAGGCCGTTGACAGGATAAACGAGGCGATATTGGGGCTCGGATACGCCACCCTTAAGGAGATTCAGGAGGAGGGCGAACAAAAGGCGGTCCGGATGGGTCTGGTGTATACCAAGGGACCGATAAGGACGTTGCTCAGGCCGAGGGTAATTACCATGCAACATCTGGAGGGACTTGAAGAGTACGTGAACAACATCTGGCAGGATTCGATTACGTTGGAGAGGCTCTGGCGGGAAGGGGCCCTTGACCATTTAGTACACCTCACGGCGGAAGAAAGGGAGCTTGCACTACTCCAGCCCTGGGAGGGCAGCCCCGCTTTGTTTGCCAGTGACGGTCTCTTCAGTTTGGGCGCCCACGTGGGTGAGTGGTGCCTGAGAGCGCCTTCTTGTTAGAGATGGGGGGGGGTTGATGGACATAAGCCCAAACTGGTGGAAGACGCTGTTCGACGAGGTATATCTGGTTACTGACGCAAGAAGTGTCTGTGACGAAGAGCTTACCCTGAGGGAAATAG
>JAUVQR010000123.1 GCA_030598065.1 Planctomycetota bacterium
GGCGACGGCAGAAGCGGCTTCGCAATGGGCGACGTGGAGATACCTTCCGAAGAGTCATACCAGGTGCCGAAGGAATTCCGCGAAGACATCCTGGAGGCGATGAAGAAGGGCCTGCCCCGCAGGTACAGCGAACTCAACAAGGATTATTACAGGAAACTGGTGGAGTAGCTACAGACGCTCGGTTTCTCTGTTGCCAGGTAGTGTAGCGTGCGAGCTTGCTCGCACGTTGGTTTTGTCGCAAAGACGTCGGAGCAAGCTCCGACGCTACACTTGAAGCGGAGAGATGAAAACATATTTATGCAGAAATTTCTGAAAACTCTAATATCGGTATTGATTGTCACAGGCCTTAGTGCCTCCTTGAGCGACGCGCAGGCGCCGCCGCCGCCACCGCCATCACTAAAAGCTGACTCCGGCGGTAACCATACCGGCGCGAGCCTGGATGTGGATGTCGGCGGCCTTTTCATGAGCGGCGAGAGGCACATCTCGCACTGGGAGATAGACCGGGCCGAGGCGGCTGCGGCTGAGATACTCAGCCGGCGGCCCGACAGCCCGGAGGGGCTTTATCTGATGGCAAACGTCTGTTTTCATAAAGGGCGCTACAAAGAGGCCATAGAACTGCTCGAAGGCCCTCCCCAGGACTTCGTGGACGGGAGGCAGCTTCTGTCACTTATCACTGAGATAGACGAGACCGCCACGGACTTCGTGGAATATCCTTCGGAGCACTTCGTTATTAGATACGTCCCGGGCAAGGACGAGGTGCTGCTTGAAGACGCGGCGTACGCGCTCGAACGCGCGTACCGTGAGATTGGCGGTGACCTGGGCTACCTGCCCCCTGAAACAGAAAAAATCATATTGGAGATATACCCCACTGTTGACGGCTTTTCATCGGCCTCAACGCTGACACGTGACGAGATAGAGACGTCCGGCACGGTGGCCATCTGCCACTTCAACAGGCTGATGATAATGTCGCCGCGCCTTATGCTAAGGGGATACCCCTGGCTGAACACGCTGGCCCACGAGTACGTCCACTACGTCATAACCAAAAGGACGCGCAACCTGACACCCATCTGGTTCCATGAGGGGCTTGCGAAGTACGAGGAATCACGCTGGAGGTCCGGGAGCGGCAGCGAACTCTCTCCGACCCAGTCGCACCTGCTTGCCCAGGCCCTGGAGGAGAATTACTTTATAACCTTTGAGCAGATGCACCCGTCCATGGCCAAGCTGAAGTCGGCCGAGGACGCGGCCCTGGCCTTTGCCGAGGTGCTGACCGCCATGAGGTACATTGTTGATAGGGGCGGGTATCCGGCGCTCAATAAGGCCCTGGACGTAATAGCCACAGGCGCCGCCGTTGAAGAGGCCGTTGAGGTGGCGCTGGGCATGCCGTTCAGCGACTTCGAACGGGACTGGAAGTCACATCTAAGGACGCTGGAGCTGAAAAAAATTCCGGGGCTGAAGGTGTTGCATCTCAAGATAAAAAAAGAAAAGGCGCCCGGAATTTTTGCTGGGGCCGAAGCCGGCGCCGATGCCGGAGCCGGGGCCGGGGCTGAGAAGGAAGAGAGCGCCGCCGAGATAGAGGCGGCCGGCGCGAGGAAGTTTACCATGCTGGGCGACCTGCTGGAGGAAGAAGGCCGGCCGGACGCCGCGCTGTTTGAATACCAGAAGGCCCAACAGCTCGCCGGACTCGGCTCGCCGCAGATTCTCAACAAGCTTGCCAGGGCGTACATGCAGAACCACCGCGACGACGCGGCGCAAGGGGTGATAAACGACGCCATTGCATATTACCCGAATTACGTTAGCACGTATATTACGCAGGGAGAACTCCTTGCCAAACATGACGAGCTGGATGCGGCGATAGAGAGCTTTGTATCGGCCAGCCGCATCAACCCCTTCAACCCGGTCGTACACCAGCAACTTGCCGGGCTATACGCAAGGGCGGACGATAAAGCGAATGCCCAAAATTCGCTCAAACGGCTTGCCATGGTCCTCAGAAATTTCCCGGGCCACAGAGTAGAAGAAGACAGGGCCGGGGAGAAGACAGCGGAGTAGGCACCTCATTTCTGCCATCTTTTGTGGGTTTTAGCCCTGCGCACTGATTCCGCAGGGTTAAAACCCTGCGGCGCCCTAATTAATGTAGCGTGAGAGTCACGCCTGCAGCGGGTCTACCTCCGGCATCAAATCTAGATGCTTCGCTGCGCTCAGCATGACATGGATTGTAGGGGTAGGGGCACATTGCCTGCCTCATGCGGAGACCCCTACAAAAGAAGTCTTGTGTTCTATTTCTTACCCTTTTTTGCCTTTGCCGCGGCTGGTAATCTCTTCCAGTTCATGATAAGCTCCACCAACAGCCTTACGCCGGTGGCGCTGGCGCCCTTTGGTGTGTAGGGCATGTTCTTTTCGGCCCATGCCACGCCCGCTATGTCCAGATGCACCCAGGGGGTTTTTTCCACAAAGTGTTCCAGGAATTTCGCGGCCGTAATGGTCCCCGCGGTGCGGTTGCCGATGTTCTTTATGTCGGCGACGTCGCTCTTTATCGCCTCGCCGTACTCCTTCCAGAGCGGTAACTGCCACACCCTCTCGTGGGTGGCTTCACCGGCCGCCTCGGTCCGCTTGAAAAGCTCCCGGTTGTTGCCCATCATCCCGATAGCGTGGTGACCGAGGGCGACCACGCAGGCCCCGGTAAGCGTGGCAAGGTCGAGAATCGCCGCGGGCCTGTAGCGCCTTGCGTACGCAAGCGCGTCGGCCAGTATCAACCTGCCCTCAGCGTCGGTGTTCTGCACCTCGACGGACTTGTCGCCTAGGCATCTGAGTATGTCCCCCGGTTTCAATGCCCTGCCGCCCGGCATGTTCTCAACGCACGGTAGCAGTCCGACAAGGTGTATGTTGGGAGGCCTCAGCGCGGCCAGGGCACTGACCGCGCCCAGTACAGTGGCGGCGCCGGCCATGTCGTACTTCATCTTGTCCATGTCATGCGAGGGTTTTATGCTTATGCCGCCGCTGTCGAACGTAACGCCCTTGCCGACCAGGACCACCGTGTCTTTCCCCGGCGACTTCCTGCCGTATTCAAGGATGATGAAGGCGGGCGGCTGGCAGCTGCCCCGCGCGACGCCCAGGACGCCGTTCATGCCGAGTTTCTTCATCGCGGGCCCGGAAAGCACCTTTACTCTGAGCATGGCATTGGGGCGCCGTGCCATGGCCCTGGCCTGAGAGGCAATCATGCTGGGCGTTGCCTGGCCGCCCGGCATGTTGACCAGGTCTCTGGTGAAGCTTACGGCCTCTGTGACCGATAGGCCTATCTTTACGCCGGTCTTCGCGCCACCCAGCCTGGCCTTGTCCTTTATCACTATATCCAGAGCTGTGACTTCAGTGACCTCTTCAGGCTGGAGATGTTTATATTCGTTGAACCCGTAATGGCCGAGTACGGCGCCTTCCACCATCGCCTGCGTGATCTCTGCGGCGGGCAGTGTCGTCGGTGGAAGCTCGCACGTTACTTTTTTTATGCCAATCCTCTTGGCGGCCTTTATGGCGGTGCCTGATACCTGCCGCACGCCGTCAAGCGTGAACTCATCATTCTTGCCGAGACCGACCAGCAACAGCCTCTGCGCGGGTAGCTTGCCGTATGTGGGAAGCAGGAAGGTGTTGTTAAGCTTGGGCCGGAAATCGCCGTTTTTCTTCAACCGGGAAATCATCCCGCCCAGTGCCCGGTCGAATTCCTTCGCGGTGGTTTCCAGTTGCGGGGCATCAAATATCCCCAGTACGGTTATCTCAGCCTTTTCTTTTATCAGCGTGCCCTGTCTGGCCGTAACTTGCATAGTTGTTCCTCACTCAGCATTCAGCGTTTTATTTTCACTCGCACCGGCGGTGAAGCTTCGCATTATACCAGCCCGGTGGACATTTTTCTAACCCGTATATCTTGTTTTGAGGCGTTTTTGGGCATTTTAACACAGAAACTTTCGACGGAGGGTTGGGATAAACGTTTGCCGGAACGCCCCGCGGGTGTAGAATATTTGAAGGCGCAGTTTTTCTTAAACAGGGCGCCGGGATTTCTTTCATGTATGTTTGCATGGTGTTGGAGCGGTGTTGAAGGCCTATATTTGGGGCTTTTTGTTGGCGGTCTAGCATGAAAGTGACAAGGAACCTGAAGACGGTAGAAATGCCGTTATGCGTTTTTTTCCTGGTGTTGGCGGCCCTGGAGTTGTCAGTCGTCCAGGTGGACCCGGCCGGTTTTTCCGGCGACGCCCTGGGTGACGAGGCTTATGTGCCGGAAGAGGTCCAGGCCGACATCCGTGACAATATAGATACCCTCCTGAACGAGAAGAGCATAGTGATGCGTGCGGGGGCGGCGAAGTCGCTGGGCAATATCGGGCCCGATGCGCTGGAGAGCGCGCCCGCACTTGCAGACGTGCTTTCAAAGGACACGCATCCTATGGTGCGCGTGCAGGCCGCAAGGGCCCTGGGAAAGATTGGCCAGGGTGCGGAGGTCAGCGGCCTTGCCCTGTCCAAGGCCGTGTGGTACGACGAGGACGTCGAGGTGCGTAAGACCGCCATCCGGTCGCTGGGTCAGGTAAAAGACAATTCTAAGGCGACCTTGAAGCTGTTGGCCGCCGTCATAAAATTTAAAGACCCGGAACTGGGTCTTGAGGCCATAAAGGTGCTGGTGAAGATTGACCCAAATCCAAAGACCGCCGTTTATTACCTGTCCGACACGCTTCTTAATGCCGAGAACCCCCTGTTGCGTGTGGCCGCCGCCCAGTTGCTGGGTCAGATAGGCCCCAACGCGCGGGACGCCACCCCGGTGCTGGCAAAGGCGCTGGAGGACGAGGACTCCGACGTGCGCCTGTACTCCGCGGAGGCCCTGGGCAAGATCGGCCGGGAGGCGCTTACGGCGGCATCCGCGCTGAGCAAGGCGGCCAGAGACCCTGATATACGCGTGCGCAATATGGCCAAGAAATCGCTGATGGAAATGGCCAGAAATAGAAGGTGAGTGCATACGGCTGTCTCGTACGCTCACGGGGACGCGCATACCTATACAGATTTGCAGTATCCACACACGGTTGGAAAATACTTTCCTACCACCCTTGAGACCTTGTAATCCTCTGCAATCCGGTTTAGCCTAAGATTAAAAGGGGTTTTTCATGTTTATACCGACTTATACCGATAATATCGTTAAGTGCGACCTTGTGTATCGCAGGTTAAGCTGAAGGAAGGAGATGAACCCAATGGCAGACAAGGCTGAGAACTGTCCAAAGTTTGATGAGGTGTGGGGCCGCATAGTGGCCCACGCGGGAGAGACCTTTCACGCGCGCAACGGTCAGGGGTTTACGTACAAGATTAGCGGCGA
>JAUVQR010000143.1 GCA_030598065.1 Planctomycetota bacterium
CCTGTGGGCGCCTACGGCGGTAGCGCGGAGATAATGGACCAGATATCTCCGGTTGGCCCGGTGTATCAGGCCGGCACACTTTCAGGAAATCCCGTGGCTATGACTGCGGGCATGGCCATGCTGAAAAGACTTAAAGATAAGAACATATATGCGCAGCTGGAAGAGAAGTCGCAGAGGCTGGCGGAAGGCGTAAAGAAGTCGGCCGTTGACGCGGGAATAAAGACGTATCATACAAGAGTGGGCTCCATGCTCTGCACCTTCTTCACGGAAGATGCGGTTTATAACTATGCCACGGCAACCTCCGCAGACACAGAGTGTTACGCCAAATACTTCAACGCCATGCTGGAAGGCGGCGTCTATCTGGCGCCTTCTCAGTTTGAAGCGGCATTCGTCTCGGCGGCCCATAGCGATGCGGACATAGAGGCCACCATCGAGGTAAGCTGCCAGGCGATGAGGTCCTTACGGTAATACCGCTGTATGTAGAGTGTAGCAGTAGAGAGGAGGGGACCCGGCAGCTTCACGGCTGCTCCCGCCGAAAGAATAGCGAGTAAGACGTTCTTTATAGTAACAACGATAGTAACAGCGAATAGTAACAGCGCCGTGACAGAATCCTGCCGGAGGAGAAGCACACCAGGCGGAAAGGCCGGGCCAAACGCCGAGCACGCCGGACTGCTACTATATAGAGGCCGCGGGTTTGAACAACAAAAGGCCGCCGGATACATACATCGCATACGGAAGGGCCGTAGGTCTTGGCTTCTTCATGGTAGGGTCAATTGTAGGCTGTTTTTTCATCGGGGACTATCTGGACTCGCGCTTTGGAACGACCCCAAAGCTGATGCTCGTGTTTGTATTGCTGGGCATAGCGGCAGGCTTTATGGAATTCTATCGTGTCTTAAAGAGACTATCTGATGACAAGAGACCGTAATGACTCTGGCGACAGAAGAAAGACAACCCGGCGCTCTGTTTGAGCTGGATCATGATTTTCCGCAGAGGGTGTTCGACACCTCCCTGTTTGTCGGGATACTTCTTGTCTGTATCTCCACCGCACTTAATTCCATAAACATAACGATGAGCCTGGTTGCAGGCGTGGCCATCAGCCTGGTATCCTGTCACACGTTGTGGTGGAGCATACGCCGCTTTATTCGCCCGGATGTGACGGGCCGGAAACCGGCCTTCCTTTTAATCGGCGTCGCCAAATACGTAGCGCTGGGGGTTGGTCTTTTCTTCCTGTTCCGTCACATTGACGTGCATATAATAGCTTTTTTTGTGGGCCTGAGTATCATGCAGGCCGTAATCGTATTAAAATTCATGAGCCTGCTGCTGGTCGATTTGTTAAACAAATCTATCAAGGTGCCGAGCGGCACGACGCAGGACGTTTCCTGACAGGTGTACTATTATAAGGAACAGAAATGACTGAAGGGTCCGAATCACACGGCCACGGCGTTGTAGAACTTCCTTGCTTTCTTCAATACATTGTGGGCAAAGACTTTACCCTGTTCGGCCTTACGGAAGAGCAGTTGGTGCCGGTGGTGATATCAGGGATGATAATCCTGTTTCTGTCGTCCGTATCGATCTTGGCGACTAGACGGCTTGAGAGAATACCCGGCAGCCTGCAGGCGTTTCTTGAACTGCTGGTGGAGGGGCTTGAAGAGTTCGTGGAGTCTCAGATGGGCCACGTGGGCCGCGCGTTCCTGCCGTTCCTTGGGACCCTGTTTATATACATATTATTCATGAACCTGATAGGGCAGATACCACTGTTCCATTCACCCACGGCCAACTACAACACCACACTTGCCCTTACGCTGCTTGTCTTCCTTGTCACACAGTACCAGGGCATAAAGGTGCGTGGCCCTATAGGTTACATAAGACACTTTGTCGGGGACCCGTTGTGGATGGCGCCGATATTTTTCCCGTTGCATATTATCCAGGAATTTCTGGCACGTCCCCTCTCGCTTTCCGTTCGTCTGTTCGGAAATCTTATGGGCGAGCACACGGTGCTGGCGATCTTTATAGGCTTCTCCCCCCTTCTATTCGGCTTTATAACTATACCGATACAGCTTCCGATAGTGCTCTTGGACATGCTTTGTGCAACGCTTCAGGCGATTATATTCTTCCTGTTAGCTTGTTTTTACATTTCGAGTGCGATGGGTGTGCATGATGAACATTAGGGAAACGGAGGTAACTAGATGATATATTTTGCAGCAGTAGTCTTGGGTGTCGCTTTTGTGGCCATTGCAGCTTCCGGCTGCGGCATGGGCATGGGCACCTGTGTCAGTGGCGCGCTTAACGCCATGTCCAGACAGCCGGAACTGTACGGCAAGTTCCAGATAGTCATGTTTATCGGCCTTGCGTTTATTGAGTCACTGACTATCTATGCCCTGGTCATTTCGTTCATACTCCTTGGGAGACTGCCCACGACGGAAGAGGTCATGGAGATAGTAAAGCACGCACCTAAATAGTCTTTGAGTGGAGGTCATAAGCCTTGGAATTCTTGAAAGCCCTTGGGGTTGACGCCAGGCTGCTTATAATCCAGGCAGCCGGTTTCCTGATACTTCTCTATATTCTGAGGAAGTATCTCTTCGACAACGTGCTGGACGCGATAAAGGCGCGTAAGGAAGAGGTGCAGGAGACGTACAGAAAGTCTGAACAGATTAATGAGGAAGCAGCTAACCTGAAGGTGCAGTACGAGAGAAAGGTTACTGAGACGGAAGAAGAGGCGGAGGAAAAGCTAACCGCCGCCGTACAGGAGGCAAAAGCCCTTCACGAAGAAATACTGGAAGAAGGCCGTCAGGAGGCCGAGACGATAAAACAGAAGGCCCATGAGACGGCAGAGATAGAGAGGAAAAAAGCCGCCGCGGAAATCCGTGACCAGGTGGTAGGTCTTTCCATACTCGCCACCGAAAAACTAATTCAACAGTCGATTACCAAGGACAAGGCCGAAAAGCTTATAGATGAGTTCATCAAAGAGGCGGAGGGCCTTAAGTGATAGACAAGACGCTCGCCACAGGCTACCTGCAGGCGCTTTTAGAGCTGGCTAAGGACAAGAACCTGCTGGAAGAGGTCACTAACGACCTTGACACCGTGGCCGACGTCTTTGAGGAGAACAAGAAGCTGAGGAAGATATTCCTGCATCCCTCCGTCACGCGAGACGAGAAAACAAGGCTCGTGAAGGGCGTCTTCGCCCCATTCGTAAGCGCCCTGGTAAAGAACTTCTTGCTACTCCTCGTAACAAAAAGGCGGGAAGGGATTCTGGACGACCTTCTTGAACAGTACCAGACGGTGGCCGACCTGGTTGGCGGCAGGAGCAGGGCCACCATAACGACGGCCATCCCCCTGACGGAAGACAGGCTTGCCAGCATCAAGAAGACGCTGGAGGGCATCACAAACAGGACCGTAAAGGTCAACGCGCGGGTAGACCCCGAGATACTTGGCGGGGTAACCGTTAAGATGGGCAACAAGATAATTGACGGCAGCGTCGCCGCTCGTCTCAAGAAACTGAGAAAACAACTGGTAGAGGTGGGAATAAGTTGACCAGTGCCACTCATATTCATCTTAATCTTTTCATTGAAAGATATTGGGGTTCTCAAGGATAGGAGTGTTTTGCCATGGCGTTAAAACCTGACGAAGTAGCATCAATACTTAAGAAAGAGATAGAGGGGTTCGAAGAAAAGCTCCAGATGGAGAGCGTGGGAACGGTACTCCAGGTGGGCGACGGCGTGGCGAGGATTTACGGTCTTGACGACTGCATGGCCGGGGAGCTGCTTGAATTTTCCGAGGGGCTGTACGGTGTAGCACTCAACCTTGAAGAGGACAACGTGGGGGCAATCCTGCTGGGTTCGGATGAAGGCGTAAAGGAAGGCGACATTGTAAAGACGACCGGCAAGATAGTTCAGGTGCCCGTCGGCGAAGTGCTCCTGGGAAGGGCGGTAAACGCGCTCGGACAGCCGGTAGACGGTAAAGGCCCTATTGCCTCCGACAAATTCATGCCTGTTGAGGGACGCGCGCCAAGCGTGGTAGAAAGAACCCCGGTAAAGGAGCCCCTGCAGACCGGTATAAAGGCCGTGGACGCAATGATCCCCATAGGCAGGGGACAGAGGGAGCTGATAATAGGCGACCGCCAGACCGGAAAGACGGCCATCATGACCGACACGATAATCAACCAAAAGGATACGGACGTCTATTGCATATATGTAGCCGTCGGCCAAAAGATGTCCACCGTACTGGACATGATGAACACACTTGAAGAGCACGGCGCAATGGAATACACCACCGTGGTGGTGGCCTCCGCGAGCGACCCCGCGCCGCTGCAGTATATAGCGCCGTTTGCCGGATGCGCCATGGGCGAGTACTTCAGGGATAATGGCAAGCACGCACTGGTTATGTATGACGACCTCTACAAGCACGCCCTGGCGTACCGTGAGGTGTCGCTGCTTCTCAGACGGCCTCCCGGCCGCGAGGCGTTCCCCGGCGACATATTCAACATCCATTCCCGTCTGCTGGAGCGGGCGGCGAAGCTCAGCCCGGAACTGGGAGGAGGGTCGTTGACGGCCCTGCCGGTGGTGGAGACCCAGGCCGGTGACTATGCCGCATATATCCCCACCAACGTTATATCCATCACCGACGGTCAGATATACCTGGAGAGCGACCTGTTCTATTCCGGCGTCCGCCCCGCCATTCACGTAGGGCTTTCGGTGTCCAGGGTAGGCGGCAACGCGCAGACGCCGGCGATGAAAAAGGTAGCCGGTATGTTGAGGCTCACGATGGCCCAGTACCGTGAGCTGGCGGCGTTCGCCCAGTTCGGTTCCGAACTCGATAAGGCCA
>JAUVQR010000333.1 GCA_030598065.1 Planctomycetota bacterium
GGCAACCACAGGGGGTTGCCCCTACAAAATATCGAGCAAGCCTTCTGGCTGAGGCCATCAAGGTCTCCGCAACCATCGTTCTGGGCCGGTAGGGGCGGGGTTACCCCGCCCCTACTCGGCTACAACCCAAGTAAGTAGAAAGGTCGCAGGTTCTTATGGTAAAAGCATGGGGGTGTCATTTTCTGTTGACCCTATTGTGACAGGCAGTTATAATTCGGCGAGGAGAGGTGGCTGAGCGGCTGAAAGCGGTGGGTTGCTAACCCATTGAGGGAGTATTTGCTCTCTCCCCGGGTTCGAATCCCGGCCTCTCCGCCAGTTTTTTGTCCGCCAAATGCGGACTTTATTTTTGGTTTTTGCCGGATTATCAAACGTATGCCGTTTCTTGACGGCGTACTCGCTGCATGACCGTCCGTATGGCTGATTGAATGTTATGAAGGTAGGCATAATAGCGGATACGCACGACAACGTGCCGAACATACGTAAGGCCATGGATATGTTTAAGGCCCACGGTGTGGGGTGTATGATTCACGCCGGTGATTACGTGGCGCCGTTCGCGCTGAAGGAAATGCTGAACGACGATATCAGGCTGGTGGGCGTGTACGGCAATAACGACGGCGAGAAGCAGGGCCTAAAGGGGCTTTGCGACGGGGTGCACGAGGCGCCGTTTATGTTTGAGCTGGGGGGCAGGAATGTCCTGGTAACACACCATCTGGACCGGGTGCGGGAGAGTCTGAAGCAGAAGGCCGACATTGTGATATTCGGCCATACGCACGAACCGGAGATAAACGGCGGTAAGCCGCTCCTTATAAACCCCGGGGAATGCGGTGGGTGGCTGTACGGCAGGCCGTCGGTCGCGGTCCTCAACCTGGAGACCCTTGAGGCCCATGTCATCTTTCTTGAGTAGGCTGGTATGCTTGTGTATATGCGTGGCGCTTGCCTCCAGCGGCCTTGCCTGCGTCAGAAGGACGCTTACCATCAAGACCGATCCTCCAGGGGCCCAGGTGTTTATTGACGATGACCTGGTCGGTGAGACCCCGCTGGACTACGAATTCACTTACTACGGCACCCGGAAGATTGTGATAGAGAAGAGGGACGCCGACGGCAAGCTTGAGTATGAAAGGGAGACGGTCTTCGCCAGGATAGGCGCGCCATATTATGAGAGGTTCCCGCTGGATTTCGTCTCTGAGGTGCTGGTGCCGATAGATATACACGATAATCACCAGCTGAGGTTCCAATTGAGAAAGAAAAAATTCCGGTCGATGGATGAAGTGAAAGAAGGCCTGGTGAGAAACGCGGAAGAGCTTCGGGCCAAGGCGTATTCCACCGAGATCCGTTAGGCGTTGAATATTGATTGGATTTGTGTTAAACTCCGGTACGTTTATACGTTTATATGATTAGAGGAGGAACGGATGGCAGCAGGTTTTGAGGGAAAGCAGAAACATAGGCTGAACAGGAAGAAGTACCTGCTCAAGAGGCGCCAGAGAAAGGCCAAGGGCAAGTAGCAACGTGTTTCCGGTGTGTCACGCGGGTCATTGTCCCTGCGTGGGCGTGATTCGCCAAAGCGTCTTTTGTTGGGCCTTATCCCACCGTTTAACAGCGTCCCCCTGTTGACTCTAGGTTGATTCCAGGCCGTTGGTACCGAACAGATGAAATCAAACTTCGTTTATCTGGCCCCCGTCTTTGTCGCGCTGATAGGGGGGCCGGTCGCCTA
>JAUVQR010000196.1 GCA_030598065.1 Planctomycetota bacterium
CATAAGACACCTGCCCCGCGCTACACAAATCTGAACACCGTCCCGGGCCCAGGTCTGGCCCGTCACCACCCTAGCTACATCGTTGAGAAGCGCCCCGGCCGAGACTTTAGCCGCGATGCGCCGCATTGCATTGTGTGTACGTCTGGCTATCTGATTCTACCAGACAGGCAATACATGCCCATACCTGTGTAATGCGCCGCCCGCACTGCCGCGCCAGGGCCGCCATTAAAACAGGCACCCTCTCACACGTCCTATACATATGAACCCGCCACTACCTTACGCAGGCCCGGCTAATCCGGTGCAGCATCATGTTTTCTAGACACTTCGGGGCATCGCCAAAAAAAGCCTTTACATTTTGTTGTTGCAATTGAGTCTCATCTTAGCTATCAACCCTTATATAATGCCTATATTATGAATCTTGCCATTGCGACCCCTACGGCAATCACCCCCACCAAGTCCTTTTCCCGCTGTCACTTGTAAACATTGACAGAGCCATATATAGACGACTCACGAAGGCCATCTATTCACTGCCTGCCGTTCGTCACATCCTACAACGAACTAATACCGGCGCCGTATTACAAGGTGAAGACAATGGACAAACCAGATTTTCGATCCTGCTGAAGACAGATAATAGAAAGCCGCCCTGATGACACGGCCAGCCGAGGCCCCAGGGTGCCCTTTTGCGTAATCACCACACTCACCAACACTTACAGCCCTCTCACGGCAGAATACGAACGCTAAATGTAGTGACAATATATAAATGCAACGACTGTGCATGCAGTAGGTTATATTTATGTCTGTGATGACAACCATATCTTTTAAGCACTTCAACCCTGCCTCCGGATGACGTCCGGGGTTTGGCGGTTTTCCCGTTGCTGAGTTTTCTTCAACAGCGGCAGTGCCGTTGGGGATTTCCCTTCACATTTTCCTTTACATTTCCCTTTACAATGGCCGGCATCTGCTGTACCTTGTGAAGATAAGTATCAGCCCGCGCATACCTTAGCTCAAACCCGGGAATCTACGGAAACATGATAGTTATACTCGTTAAAAACGTGACGGATGGCCAGATGGACCAGGTGCTGGCTCGAATCGCAGAGGCCCACCTTACGTCACATATCTCCAAGGGTGAAGAGACCACGGTAATCGGCGTGGTAGGGGCGCACCTGCCGCCGGACCTCCCGGACGCAATAGAAAGGCTGCCCGGGGTAAGCCGCATAATGCGCATCTCCAAGTCATATAAACTTCCCAGCAGGGAGTTTAAGCCGTCAAACACAGTTGTGGAGGTTGGCGACGTTCGCATCGGTGATGGCGGGTTAGTAGTCATGGCGGGCCCGTGTTCTATCGAGAGCAGGGAGCAGCTCCTTGCCACCGCGCTGGCCGTAAAAAAGGCGGGCGCGCAGGTGCTAAGGGGCGGCGCGTTCAAGCCACGCACCTCGCCGTACAGTTTCAGGGGCATGGGCGAGGAAGGGCTGAAGATACTTGCCGACGTGGGGGCGGAGACGGACCTGAAGGTGGTAACGGAGGTAATGACAATTGACCAGGTGGAGCTGGTTGCGCAATACGCCGACATCCTGCAGATAGGGACGCGGAACATGCAAAACTATCAGCTACTGGAGGAGGTCGGGCGGATTGACAGGCCCTGCGTCCTCAAGCGTGGTATGTCCGCTACTATAGAAGAATGGCTCCTCTCGGCCGAATATATTATGGGCAAGGGAAACAAGCAGGTCATCCTCTGTGAACGCGGTATTCGCACCTTTGAGACTGCAACGCGCAACACACTCGATCTCAGCTCACTGCCTGTGGTCAAGAGGATGAGTCATCTGCCGGTAATCTGCGACCCCAGTCATGCGACCGGAAAGTGGTATCTGGTCCCGCCCATGTCCCTTGCCGCCCTGGGGGCGGGAGCGGACGGGCTCCTTATCGAGGTCCACCCTGACCCTGACCATGCCCTGTGCGACGGCGCGCAGTCTTTGACGCTGGAGAATTTCTCCACGCTTATGGACAAGTTAGTCGCCATGATGGACCTGATGAACAGACCGTAAGTTGTGCCGCAATAACACGCCCCGGTTGAAGGTGTTGTCAGCCGGTGGCCCCGCACTATTAGCCTTGCTTCTATGTGGTTATCTGTATAAAATCTTCTAACTAAACAGGAATTCAAGCGGGTTTAGGCCGTGAAAAACAACAAGAAACCCTGGGCCGGCAGGTTTGAGAAGCAAACGCAGCCCCAGGTAGAAAAATTCACAGAGTCGGTCTCTTTCGACTGGAGGCTGTACAGGCATGACATCCAGGGCTCGATCGCCCATTCCACCATGCTGGCCGCCTGCGGTCTAATCTCCAAGAAGGACGGTGATAGCATTGTCAAGGCGTTAAAGGAGATTCAGAAGGAGATAGAGTCCGGCCGCTTCAAGTTCAGTGAGAAGCTGGAAGACGTTCACATGAACGTAGAGGCCGCCCTTATACGCAAGGTAGGCGAGGCCGGCAAGAAACTCCATACCGCGCGCAGCCGGAACGACCAGGTGGCGGTGGATATGAGGCTGTGGTGCAGGGACGAGATCCGGTCGATTGTCGGTTCAACCGCCGCGTTGCAGCACGAATTGGTGTTGAAGGCCGGGGAATACGCGGGGACAATCATCCCGGGGTTTACCCACCTCCAGCACGCGCAGCCCGTACTTCTTTCCCATTACCTGCTGGCATACGTTGAGATGTTAGAGAGGGATAAATCCAGGCTGGAGGACTGCTCAGAACGCCTTAACGAATCCCCTTTGGGTTCCTGCGCGCTGGCCGGGACTACCCTGCCCATCGACCCGTCCATGACGGCACGGCTCCTCGGGTTCAAGTCCGTCTGCGCCAACAGCGTAGACGCCGCAAGCGACAGGGACTTCTGTATTGAATTCGCCGCCGCACTGTCCATCCTTTCGATGCACATGTCCAGGCTTGCCGAGGAATGGATACTGTGGAGTACCGAAGAGTTCGGGTTTCTGGAATTGGACGAGTCGCTCTGTACCGGCTCAAGCATCATGCCGCAGAAGAAAAACCCTGACGTCCTGGAACTGGTCCGGGCCAAGAGCGCGAGGGTATACGGCGGGCTGGTGACGCTTTTTACGCTGATGAAGGCCCTGCCCCTGTCCTATAACCGTGACATGCAGGAGGACAAGGTCGCCGTCTTCGACATGTCATCGACGGTAAGCGCCTCCCTTGAGGTGCTCCGCCTTGTAGTCAGCAACGCCGGCTTCAACGTAGACAAGATAAAGAGTTCTTGCGAGAAGGGGCATCTCGATGCCACGGCGCTGGCCGAGTATCTGGTGCAGAAGGGTATGCCGTTTCGACAGGCGCATGAGGTTGTGGGGAAGATAGTGAGGGAGGCGATAAGGGCCGGGAAGGCGCTGACGGCTTTCTCTGTGGACGAGCTTAAGAAGTTCTCCCGACTTATCGACGACGACGTCTACGGGGTCCTGGGCGTGGAAAACTGCATAAAGCGCTATAAAGGGTCCGGCTCCACGTCGCCGGCTACCGTCAAGAAAAGGCTTACTTTTTGGAAAAACAGGTTGAAGGGCCGCCTCAAGTCATCATAAGAAAAGTCCTGTTAAGGGAATTCTATGGACAAATATTTTTCGTACCGCGCCAATTCACTGTACTGTGAAGATGTGCCCGTAGAGGACATCGTACGCGAGGTGGGAAGCCCCGTGTA
>JAUVQR010000268.1 GCA_030598065.1 Planctomycetota bacterium
CATATCATGCCGGAGGCGGATGCACCTTCGGAGCACACGGCTCGACCACTACATACTTAACGAAGTAAAATGCGCCGAAGGCAAGGGTCCTTCGGCAAGACTTCATTGTCCAGCGCTCTTTTTTCTGACTTTATATCCTATCCTCTAATGACCGTGCCAATCGCATAAACCACAAAGGATATGTACACCAGTGACGCGACGGTGAGAAACAGAGTAGAGATAAGGCCCGGCCTGACGCCCTCTGGCAGGAAGCGGTGGTTTATTACCAGCGTCAGCGGACAGTAGACGGCCATGGCGAGTCCGGCGAAGCAGGCGTTTGCGACAAAGAGCATCAGCGGTGGTATCTCCAGTACGGCAAGCGCGCAGCCTATAACTATCCACGCGCCCGCAAAGAACATGTACCAGAAGGACAGCGACCTCTCCTGCGCGCGCGGGAAGTTCACGTATATCATGTCGGAGATGGTCCGCGCCATGCCGTCTATTATGGCCAGCTGAGTGCTGAACAGGACGGCGAAGGAGACTATCAGGAAGACGTAATAACCGGCGGGGCCGGCCACGGCCTGCAATATCTCCGACTGGGTGACGGCTATTTCAAAGCCCCTGGGCACCAGGCCCGCGGGGTATAGTGTGGCGGCCGCGGCTACGAAGAACAGCATGATGGTAAGAGAGGTGATAAACCAGAAGGTCACCGCCTGCTCCAGCCTGAAGTCAAGAAACCAGACACGCCATCGCTCCAGGTTCTCCCCGGTGGGCTTGAATATAAAACCGACCGACGGCACCGACTCAACCTCGCCCCTTATGGGGTTTACTATCCTGCCGATTCGCGCGCCCATAGCCATGTTCTTGTCCCGCAGGTAGTAGTTGAGAAAAATGTTACCCGTCCCGCCGACACCGGCGAACACCAGCGCGGCGAAGAACTGGTACCTGTTGATACGGGGGTCGGTGTAGCCGAAATCGAGCACGCCCCGCCCCACGTCCTTCCACGTCTCCGCATCGCTGCATACCGCTACGCTTGCCAGAAGGCCCACTACGATGATTACGCATAACACCAGCATAATGGCCTCCACCACGCTGTAGATGTACTTGGCCAGGAACAGCGTGGCGGCGATGCCCAGGAACGTCAGCCAGACCCAGACGTAGGTCTCGCCCGGCCCTTCCGTACCCACGACGAGGGCCTTGAGCGCGCCGCCTGACGCAACGGCCCAGGCCGGGGCCAGGTGCTGCGCCGTGCTGATAAAGAGGAAGAAATAGACAAAAAATCCGGAGAGCCTGGCAAAACCCGTATATACGCTCTCCCCGGTGGCAAGCACGTAGCGGCCAAGCTCCTGATTTACCCAGTACTGGAGAAAAACCCCCAGCAAAGGGGCCCACGCCATGGTAGGCCCGTATTCGGCCACGATGGTCGGCCACAGTACGAGTTCGCCGCTCCCGATGGAGAGCCCGACAAGGATGGCGCCGGGGCCTATCACTTTGCCGATGCCTGGGCCCTTGGCCGGCAGGTCTGCGGGTTTTAGAGGGGCAAGTTTCTGCATGACGTTTAGCTGGGAAAAACCTCCATGGCCGGACGCCTTATCGTTATCAGTTAAGAAGTAAGGACATCTTATCCAATGTCACTACCGTCAATTAAGTGAAATTTCCCGCACAAACGGAGAAAGTATAACATAAGGGCGACAACCTTACGTTCATTTTCATCGGATAAATTTCTAAAGCAGGATTTTAGACTGTACAGGGTTTTTCACAATGAAATTTATGTTGATTATATGTACGATTCTTGCGCTGTGTTCGTGTGCTACTACCAAACCAACGCCTGAGGCCTTCCCCCAGGGTTATACCGGACCTGCAATCATTGAAGGAAGCCCCTGGGCGACGATAGTGGGCAACGGCTCATGCAACTACATCTACGCCAAGGTGATGGACAAGAACAATAGACCGCTGGTGGGTCAAACTGTGACGGCTACATTTGAATACGACGATCCGGTTGTCTACTTTTATGATAATCCGGTGGTAACGGATGAAAACGGAGTGGCCGAATTCTTCGCCGTGGGACTGAACTGGCCCGGTTATAACGTAATCACCTTCAGCTCCGGAGAGGCGTCAACAAGCATGTACGTCTGGACACGGGGGTATGGCCCGTTCCAACGGTAACGCTTGCGTTAGAGCCGTTTATGCGGGAAGTGCGCGCAGGAAGAAACATCTAAAGCATGTAGTCCTATGGACCATCAATCCATGCCCGAGAGAAGGGAATTCTTCGGCCAACCCCGACACCATCAAGCAGGAAAATTTTCCCTATATATGCGTAGAAATTACGCCCGGCAGAAGCTATAATCTGCGGGTCAGTTCAAGCGCTTCTTTGCTCAGAAGCCAGTTTCAAAGACACGTGGGACTAAACCTTTAAGAGGCACAATAATTATGAGGCATATACTTTTAATATCAATCGCGCTGTTCCTGCTGTTCCCGCTGTTCCTATGTTCATGCGCCTCTATAGAGACACCAGCCAAGGTGTTTCCGGCGGGTTATAAGGGGCCAGCCATCC
>JAUVQR010000214.1 GCA_030598065.1 Planctomycetota bacterium
GCGTCGTCTGAAAGAGTAGACCCTGAGTCACGCCTGCTACGGCTGAGACCTATAAGGACGCCGCTGGTCATCTCCGGGTTTGACCAACGGGTCTTGACCGGCATGTCGCTGGACCTCCAGAAGCATGGCCTCTTCCCGGTTCAGGGTGGCGGACACAGTCAAGACTATACGGAGAATACGGGCCCTGCGGCCGAGCTTGTCCCGGGCTCTGCTGTGGCCGCGGTGCTTGCAACCGGCGACATAAACGCCTCCGCCATCGGGACGGTTACGTATTGCGACGGGAAAAACATATTGGCCTTCGGACACCCCTTTATACAGTCCGGAGAAACGGACATGCCAATGGCCGGCGCATACGTGTATACGGTGCTCCCAAGCCAGTCTACCTCACTCAAGATAGCTTCCCCTACAAAGGTGGTCGGTCGAATCTCACAGGACAGGAAGTCCGCACTGGCGGGAGTAATCGGGGAATTTGCAAGGATGATACCGTGCCGTATACACGTCAAGGGTGTTCAAGACGTAGAGTACAATTTTGAAGTCGTTGACGACAGGTCGCTTACACAGACCATTTTCCAGTGGGCCGCGGAAAGCGCGCTCCTGGCCACAGAAAGGCAGGCCGGGGACAAGACCGTGAGATTGAGCATGTCCCTGTATACCGACCAGATGGAAAGGCCCATAAAAATTGAAAATACGCTGTATGAACCACATCCGACATGGTTCCCCATATCTTACATAACCCATCCCATTTCTACCATAATGAACAACAATTTCAAGTCTGTCCGCATAGAAAAGATAGAGCTGGAAGCCGAGGTGTCATCAGACCGTAACGTAGCCCGTATACAGGAGATACACGTTAACAAAAGACACGTGAAACCCGGCGAGACCGTTCGTCTGGCTGTTACAATTAAACCGTCCTGCCAGGAGCCCGTTACCTGGACAATACCCCTACAGATCCCGCCGGATACCGTTCGGGGCAGCTATATCACCATGAACGTCTGTAACTCAAACACCAGCCAGGCGATTGAAAGGAGCAGGGCGCCTGACGTCTTTCGTCCGTCCAGCTTCGAGCACCTGGTAAACCTGCTGGAAAGCGATGAGCCGACCACCAACCTCATTGTACGAATGTTGCTGCCGAAGAGGGGCGTGACCTTTAAGGGCCAGAAATTTCCCTCCCTGCCGTCTTCCCTGCTCTCCGTCATGTCTCTTTCTAACCACAGCGGGATAGGCCGCCTGATGGATGAGGTGGTACACAGAGAGCCGGTCGACTGGGTTCTGGCGGGCTCCAAAACTTTGTCTTTATTCGTAGAAGAAGACTGATATAATTTACCGGGCACTCCAGGGTGATGCAGAATGCCTCTTTAAACCGCGCGCAGTCCCGGGCCGTTGTTTGCCGATGTATTTGCCGGTGTATGAGAGGGTATAACGAAACGCCCCGTAAGCGAGAGTCTCCAGTCTTTAACCACATGCAAAAGGACCGTACAGCTTGAGAACCGGAATCACCTGCATCCTGATGTTCCTTTTATTGACGTTTCTTCACAACACGGGCGGCTACGCCGTTTCGACGCAGTTCTTTAAGCACTCGGCCTTTGAAGGTTTTAGCGAGGGCCAGAAGGGCTGTGTCTCACTTACAAGCGACGGCCTAAAGCTGTCCCCGGACATAGACCCTATAAGCGGCATAAACGAACCCTACGTGTGGTGTCTGACCGAGGATGAGTATGCCAATATCTACATAGGCACGGGCGATCCCGGTTCAGTATACAAGCTGTCACCGACGGGCGGTTTCTTCCTGCTCCATACATTCAGTGAGCTATACGTGCACTCCCTCGCGGTAGGCGAGTCGGGGGATATCTATGTCGGGACCTCCCCGCATGGCATTATTTATAAGATAACGCCCTGGAGGGACGTCGTTGTGCTGCCCGACCTGGCTGATTCATATATATGGGACCTTCAATTCGACAGTACCGGCGTGTTATACGTAGCCACCGGCCCTGAAGGAAAGATTTACAGGATGTCTGAAGAAGGTGAGCTGGAGCTCTTTTTTGACTCTCCCCAGACACACATACTGGACATCATCATTGATAAAGACAACAACGTATACGCCTGCAGTGAGCCTGACGGGCTGATATACAAGATTACGCCTCAGGCCAAGGCGTTTGTTGTCTATGACGCAAGAGAGGGCGAGGTGCACTGCCTGGCCCTGGACAGTGACGGCAACCTCTACGCCGGTACCGCGTCCGGAGGGCGCCCTCAGGTGCCGGTTCCGCCACGGCTACTGCCCCCGCCACCCAGGCCCGGGCCGCAACCTCCAACCGCCACACTCACACCGATAGAATCCGGCGTACCCCGGCAGGTGCCTCCGCCTGTACCACAGGCACCAGATAGGCCACTGATAAAACCGGGTTACAGGCCGCCTCTACCACCGTTCGCGCGCATCCCACAGGCAGCAAACGTCGTATACAAGATTACCCCCGACGGCATCATCAAGAAGCTGCTGGACGTTGAAAACGGTTTTGTCTTTGCCCTTTGCACCGACGATCAGGGCGCTGTATACGCCGGGACCGGCAACAAACCTGCGCTATACAAAATAGACGCGGACGAAGACATCAGCACCTTGATCGAGCCGGAAGAGGCCCAGATTATTTCTCTCTTATTTCTAAAAAAGAAAGGCCTCTTTATGGGCACCGGCAACGATGGCAATCTATACAAGCTGTCACAAACATATGCAAACAGCGGCAGCTTCCTGTCGCCGGTCTGCGATGCCGGCATGAATTCTTCCTGGGGAAACGTATCCTGGGACGCAAATGTCCTTGCCGGCACCGAACTGAGCTTCGCAACGCGGACGGGTAACAGCGAGACGCCGGACAACACCTGGTCCGACTGGTCCAGCGTCATGGGCTCGGGCAAGAAGGGTGAAAACCCGCCCTCTCGCTTCATACAGTACCGCGCCACCTTTTCCACAACCCTCCCCAACGCCACGCCACTCCTGAAAGGTGTCAGCATCGCCTACCTGCCGAAGAATCAGCCTCCTGAAATAGCCTCGCTGACCGTAGACGGCAAAGGGGCCAGAATGGCGGTGGGAAGGCCCGCGTACGGGCGTCGGCTTAGACCCCCTGACGACAGAAACATGCGCATGCCGCCACCCGGTTATGGGCCGGTGGGAAGGCCCGCGTACGGGCATTGGCTTAGATCCCCTGACGACAGAAACATGCGCATGCCGCCACCCGGTTATGGGCCGGATAGACCCTCAAAGATGGGTGAC
>JAUVQR010000304.1 GCA_030598065.1 Planctomycetota bacterium
CATAAACAGCCCGGTAAATCAGCCAACCGCTAAAAGCCGACATTTTACTGCGCAAGTTAACCGGACAGAAAAAGTCTAGCAGATTCCACAAAATGTGTCAACGTGGACGGAACTCCTGCGCGGTGTTTACGAATGGGGTGTAGAAGCGGCAAAAAGCGGCTTCAGGCGGGGGGGTGGGGAAAAAATCTTCTTATTTACTAGTGGAGGAAGTTGATACCGAGCAGTATCTGCCCGCTGTCCAGGCCCCGGTTCGGGCTGGCGGTGCCCGCGTTGGAGATATGCCTTATACGTCCCATGATGCTGAGGTTGGTGGTGTCGTTTATAAAGTATTTTACACCTAGCCCGCCCTGTGGAGCGCCGTTCCATCTGGAACCAAGCTCGTTAACGTTCAGGTTTGTCCAGTAAGCCCCGGCGCCTGCGGAGAGGAATGGCACGAATTCGGTCCCTGTCTCGAAGTTGTACGTGAACAGCAGGTTGAAAGACGCTTCCTGGGCGGTCTCCGGTCTGTTATACATCCCCGCCATCAGCTCGAAATCAACTTCAAGCGCCCCCGGTATCATTCCGTCAAAATCGGCAAGTATGAGGCCCAACTTGGGCGCCAGGAAAAAGTCGGTCACTATCTCGTCTTCAGATGCGTACCCATAGCCGCCGCTTATACCGATTTCCTTCATGCCGGCCCTGTAGTGTTTCTTCTTGAGTTTGACCTTCCTCTCGTCCATCTCTATTACCTGGGCAAGGGTCGAGGCGCAAAGAAGACAACTCAATACGAGCGATGTGGTGAGCAAGCCTGAGAGTTTTTTCATGACCGGACTCAAAGCCCCCGTCAAGGTTAAAAATACAGATTTTACATCAGAAGAATTATATTCCTGCCGTATTTCGGTTGTCAAGGATTAACAAGGTACGAAAAGCCGGAAAAACACAGTACCTACGGGCATTAAAGGACTTATAACAACAGAAAATACTCGTCAGCAGCGAGGTAAAACCCCTTCACGGCCCGTGGCCTGTCACCCGTGTCTTTATTACGAAAGGCGCTGTCAGGAGAGCGCCTTTTCTATGGTTAGATACTCACCCCTGAAGCTCTTACGGGTTCCGCCGTTGAGAATCAGGGTAAGGCCGCCCTGGGCCGACAAAGCGACTATCTTACCGGTATGTACCCTGTCTTTTTCACGTATTCTTACCCTGCGCCCCGTCAACGGAAAGAGTTCCGCCCATCGCCTCCTGACGTCCTTGTACTCACTGTCCTTGAAAGGCGCGTACCACCTGTCAAGCTGTCTGAGAAACTCTCTCGAAAGGGCGATGCGGTCTATGCGCGAACCCTTTTCTATGGACAGTGACGTTGGGGGGTGGTTGACGTCTTTCGGCAGTTCCCTTTGTGTAAGGTTTACGTTCAGGCCGATACCAGCGAGGAAGTACGGTCTTCTCCCCCTGGGTGTCGATGCCTCTGTCAATATCCCGCAGACTTTTTTTTCATTTATAATTATGTCGTTGGGCCATTTTATAAGCGCGGGCAGTTTCAGGTGGTCACGAATGGTATCCGCTACCGCCACGGCTATCATGCCGGTCAACAGGCACAGGCGGTCTGCGTTTATTTGCGGCCTCAATATGGTTGTCATCAGGATGCCCTTGTTCTTCGGACAATGCCAGCGGCGGCCCGACCTGCCGCGTCCGCTGCGCTGTTTTTCGGCAAAGATGGTGGTCCCTTCCCGGGCGCCCTTCTGTGCCAGGCCCTCAGCCAGACCCATGGAGGAATCAACCTCTTCATACGTAAGTATATCGCGTCCGATTATGCGTGTGCCAAGGCCCATCTGTATCTCGTCGGGCACCAATCGGTCAGGTACTGACGTAAGCCGGTATCCGCGGCCCGGCTTGTAGTCAACGCCGTAGCCCGCCTGCCTGATGTGTGCCAGCTCTTGACGCAACCGGTCTCCGGTGAGAGATGTCTGCTGTTTCAAGTCTTGCGTCGTCCGCCAGTTACCTATGTGGCTTCGCAGGCAGTCGAGTAGGGTTTTCTTCAAGATGGGCTATTCCCGGGTATCCATGGTTGTCGGCATGAGGGCCTTATGCC
>JAUVQR010000293.1 GCA_030598065.1 Planctomycetota bacterium
ACCCTGACATTAAGAGCGCCCGCCAGCGCAATATCCCAATCGTTAACCGCGCCACGCTGCTGTCCGTCCTGTTCAATGACCTCCAGGGGATTGCCATAGGCGGCACCAACGGCAAGACCACCGTTACCGGAATGACCGGCTGGATACTGGACCGGGCCGGGATGGACCCTACCGTGATTGCCGGCGGCGTCATGAAAAATTACTCCACCGGCCCCGGACCGGGCAACGTCCGCCTGGGCCGTTCCAATGTCTGCGTTATAGAGGCGGATGAAAGCGACGGCAGTCTGGTCTATTACAGCCCCAAGGTGGGCGTAATAACCAACGTTACAAAGGACCATAAGCCCATGCCCGAGTTGAGGACGTTATTTTCCAAGTTCGCGGAGAGCTCGCAGATGCTGGTCGTAGGCGCCGATTGCCCCGTGGCCGCCGGCATCAACCCGAAGGCCGGGGAGGCCGTTACGTTCGGCCTCAGTGAAAAGGCGCTGTACAGGGCGACCGACGTGAACTGCAAGGAGTGGAGCAGCGTCTTCAAGGTTAACGACGTTTTCTTCGAACTGGGCATTCCGGGCAGGCACAACGTGATGAACGCGCTTGCGGCCACGGCCGCCACGGCCGCCATGTCGGTAACGCTACGGGCCTCCGCCGAGGCCCTGCGGGACTTCAGGGGCATAGACCGCAGGCTCAACCTTATAGGAGAAGAACGCGGCGTTAAGGTAATAGACGATTTCGCACACAACCCACAGAAGATAAAGGCGGCGATAGACTCGGTAAGGCCGGTGGCCAGGAGGATACTGGCCATTTACCAGCCGCATGGTTACTCGCCCACACGTTTTCTTAAGGACGAACTCATACAAACGTTCTCAGAAGAGCTGTCCGGGGCCGATGTCCTGTACATGCCTGAAATATTTTACGCCGGCGGCACCGCGAAGAAAGACATTTCATCCGGCGATATAACAGAAGCCCTGGAGACAAAAGGAATCAGCGCGCGCTTCATCCCGGAGAGGGCGGAAATCATACCGGCTGTCTGCGCGGAGGCAAGGGACGGGGACGCTATACTGGTCATGGGGGCACGGGACGATACGCTGACCGATTTTGCTTCTGAAATACTGAGCCTGCTAACGCGAGGGGAATCATCCTGCGCGGGGCGCCGCGAGAACTGAAGGTCAGGTCGGATAAGTCCTTGAGACGGCAGGGAGGCGCTACAGGCTGTTTCGCTTCAGGTGTTCCACCACACTCCGGTAAAACCTCTTTTTATCGAACGTATTGAGGAATTCCAGGCTGAATTTCCAGCCGATGAAGTTCAGGTGGTCCGCGTTGAAGTTCCCCATGTATCTTACGCCGTCCTGGTCGTCAAGCCACCTGGCGGAACGCACGGATACCATGCCGTCGTTATCTCCCTCCTCCCTCTTCAAGAGGTCGTAGAGCGGCCATAACAGGGGTGAGGTCTTGGCCTTTTCCTTGGACCCGCTGTAGGTAAAATACCTGATGCCCTCCACGTTCCTGACGTCCTCGTTGAATTTCTTGCAACTTTCGGTCGTTAGGTCGCGTAGGCTCAGCAGGTCGAGATTGAACAGATTCTTTATCAAGCGCGCCATGGGCGTGAGCCGTTTTGTGCCCCAGTCGGCCACGGCCGTGCCATGATGCGGGGTAGCTATGGTGGTCAGTGAGGCTACCCTGTCGTCCATACCCAGACAGGATATCGCGTAGCGGGAATCAAGCCCGCCCATGCTGTGGGCAATTATATTGACCTTGTCCGCCTTTGTCGTGCGGAAGAAATCGTCAATCTGGGACCTTAGGAAAGCGGCCCTTTTCTCGACCGAAGCGGTCTCTGTGGAGGTGGATGTGACCTCACAGCCCAGTGAGTTCATGTACTTGGCTATCCCCAGAAAATAGGAAACAACCTTGCTGTCAAATCCAAAGAGACCGGGAGCCAGCACTATAGGGTATCTCGTACCCTTCGGCCTGTGCGTCCTCTTCTTTTTCAGTATCGCTATAGCCATATCTGTGGGAAACTCTTCTTATAAAAAGATAATATTATTATTGACCCCGTCTTGTCTAGCAAATTATGAGAAGTACATATAAATAAAGTATCTCCTCGCGGGCCTGTCTTCTTCTCCTGGCGCATGCGGTCTTGCCCTGCGCCGGCCTGCTTACCAGTCCGGCGTGCCGCCCCCTGCTATGTCCTGCAGGACCCTCTTTGCAGCCTCTATAGCCACCCTGTTCTCCAGGATAGCGTTGGGAAGGATGTTGTCAGGCTGGGAGGAGATGTCCTCCAGAAGTTTCTTTGAGCCG
>JAUVQR010000309.1 GCA_030598065.1 Planctomycetota bacterium
CAAGGAATTCCTGCGGAACCCCGTCAAGTATGTAAGATCATACCTTTCCGGCAAGGACAAGGCCGGTAACAACAATAACGAACATGATAAAGAAGCAAGGGAGATTGCCGGCTATGCCCTGGCAGAGATAAAACGCTTCCAGGGCATTCTACAGACACATCAGGCCATGAACCAGGCCGGCGCCGTCCTCAACACCGTTAGGGCGATGCACCTGGCCACCTTTATAATAGGTAATATTCTGCTTCTCGGAGTAGTGGTCTTTATTCTATGTGTCTTGGGATATAAAAGGTTAGAAGGTATTGAAACAATACAGAACCTGAGTATACCACTAGCGTCTGCGGGCGGAGTGGGAGTTATTTTAAATATACTTTACTTCGTGTTGGTTGGCCCTGCCGTTCGGATACGCAAGGCCCTGAGCGACACCGCCCAGCTTGAAATGTCCTATAAGACCTACACCACGGTCGTAAATAATATAGAGAAATTGGGTGATGAGCTCGGACTAACTACATATGCGAAGCTTGCAAATTAACCACCGAGTTTCGACTCTCTCGGTCCTGCCAAGAATAAAATCGATTATAACATCACCAAGAAACTCCTGAGTTTTGAAGGCGTCATGTCAACGGAAGAAAGGGATACACTGAACGCGCTGTCAGAGAAGAAGCCGTATAAGAATGCAATAGAAGAACTTTATCTGAAGTCTCAGTTAAACAGGGGCAAGATGGCCTACCTCGGAGACTTTACCAGAGAGATGGTAACCCTGATAGAAGAAAAAGCCGAGCCCAAGGAACTAAAACCCGAAGACTGGGTTTCTTATTTAGAGAAGTTGAAGGAATTAAGTAAGCCGTAGGGAACAGACCCGCAGTAGTTGACCTCCTGGACCTTGCCCAAAAACCCCCAGCCCATGCTAACCACGTTACACTTGTATATGTTTGAGGATAATTGCACTTGACCGCCGCGGTAAATTCCGATAGAGAATAAAAACTAATAATTGATATTCTCAGGATGGCGAGAGGTATGACTGTGCCGCGAAAGACAGCAGCCAAGAAAAAAACGGAAAGAAAAACGAAAAAGAAAACAAAAAAAGCAGCGCAAGAGCCGACAAAAAAGGTAGAAAGGTCAGAAAAGAAGGAACGGGTTGAGCATACCCGGCTGAAGCACTCGACGAAGAATATCGCCTACGAACTGGCCGAGCGGCAGCGTGAGATATCCGTCAGCGAGTTCTTTACCAAGAACCGCCACCTGCTCGGCTTCGACAACCCCCGGAAGGCGCTGCTGACCTGCGTGAAGGAGGGCGTTGACAACGCCCTGGACGCCTGCGAAGAGGCGGGCATCTTGCCCGATATCACCGTCCTGATAGAACCCACCAGCCACGAAGACCGCTTCAAGGTAACCATTGAGGACAACGGCCCCGGCATAGTCAAGGCGCAGGTGCCCAACATATTCGCAAAATTACTTTACGGCTCGAAGTTCCACCGGCTCAAGATGTCGCGCGGGCAGCAGGGCATCGGCATCTCGGCGGCGGGCATGTACGGCCAGCTCACCACCGGGCGGCCCGTCTGCATCACGTCACGCATCTCGAAACGTAAACCCGCGTATTACTGCGAGGTGTCGCTCCACACGCAAAAGAACGAACCCGTCATCGGCAAAGAGAAAGAGGTCGACTGGGACAGGCCGCACGGCACGCGCGTCACCATAGAACTTGAGTCCCGCTATCAAAAAGGACGGCAGTCTGTCGACGAGTATCTGGAGCAGACCGCCGTGGCCAACCCCCACGTCACCATAAAATATATAAACCCCGAAAAGAAGGAACTGTTGCTGCCCCGCACGTCAAAGGAACTGCCGCAGGAGGCCAAGGAGATAAGGCCCCATCCGTACGGTATAGAACTGGGGACGCTTATACACATGCTCCACGACACCAAGGCCCGGACGCTGTCGAGTTTTTTGAACACGGAATTCTCCAGGGTAAGCCCGCGCCTCGCCAAAGAGATATGCGAGAAATCAGGGCTAAATACA
>JAUVQR010000053.1 GCA_030598065.1 Planctomycetota bacterium
AAACAAAAAAGGCCTTGTGGGTAAACACCCACAAGACCTTTAGAAAACCAAACCAATTCGAGTGTATGGCTATAGCCACGTCAATGTCCACTACCACCTTTATAGCCGCTGCCGTGACCTCCGCCACCACCACCATAGCTGCCGTGGCCTCCGCCACCACCACCATAGCTGCCGTGACCGCCACCACCACCGCCATAGCTGCCGTGGCCTCCGCCACCACCACCGCCATAGCTGCCGTGGCCTCCGCCACCACCGCCATAGCTGCCGTGACCGCCACCACCACCGCCATAGCTGCCGTGGCCGCCACCACCGCCGCCGTAGCTGCCGTGACCGCCGCCACCGCCACCTCCACCATAGCTACCGCCCATGGACGGCATAGGTGGCCTAAGGTCCACAATAGCCTTTCCTTTTAACAGCTTATTGACGTTCGCGTTACTTATAACGAAGATAAAGTCTGAGTTGCTGGCCTTAGCGTAATAGGCCTTTCCCTCTCCCGGCTGGCTCATTGTAACGACAAGCTCCTGTCCATCTTCGGCATTCAGTGTGATTGTCAACTGTGGTTTGTCCAGTCCGTACTTGGCCAGGTCGGTTACTTTGTATTCGGCGATAGAATCCGCCTTGAGGTTCTTTATGCTGTACAGAACCGTATCCACCTCTTTGCTGACGACCTCTTTTTGCTCCGGTTTAAGCATCTGCCATATCTCGGCCTTCTTTTCATAAAGTGTCTCTTTCTCCGGGAAATTCAGATGCACCTTGTTGACGGTGTTTGAATCAAACCGCGCAACCACCTTAGAGGCCAGGTCTCCCTCCAGATACCTGGTGTCGGTCCAGCTTATGTGAAAAACCAGGTCGCCGCCCTCTACCAGGGCGTACGAGTCTACGTTCTGTCCCTCTTTTATCTTGTTTCCTACCAACAGGACCTTGTCTACCGTTATCACCTTTTCGTCGCTCTGATCCGACAAGAAGATGTCTTCCCCTTCGGCTCCACCCTCAGGCCCGGCGCCTTCTTCCTCCTCCACATACACCTCCTCGTCGTAGGAGGCCGTGACCTTAATCCTGGGGTTATCCAGCCCGTACCGCGAAAGGTCCTTGGGTGACTTCTCTGCAAAACCCTCTGCCTTCAGGAACGAAAGCGACCACACTATGTTGTTCACCAGTTCGTCGTCGGTGTCTATTTTAACCGGCTCTTCCAGCATCCATTTCTCAGGCGCGCCGGGCATCCAGTTCGCAACAAAGCGTCTGTCCTTTCTCTCCACCACCAGTTTCCTGGCCTTATCCCTGTTGAACTCCAACATCAGCCTGTCACGAAACGCCAGGTATCCCTTGGTCGCGGCGTCATAGAAATCGCCGGCCTTCACGGAGAAAACGGGTTTCTCTCCCGTCCTTCTGACGTAACACAGGGCCCCCCTCTTATCCTTGTTGCCCACCTGTATCTTGACGGGGTCCTTGTCCTTTATGCTAATGGTAATCTCGGCCGCGGGGGTATCGAGCCCGTAGGCGCTCAGGTCCTTGGGGTCGTCGTCGACAAAGTTCTGTATTTCCATCTGCTTTATAACGTCCAGGAAGCCCTTAAAGGCGTCTCTGTCGGCAAGCACCCTCACCGGCTCGGTAATCATATAATCATACTGAGCCGTCTTCTCTATCTTTATCGTCTGGTCCTTGGTCTTTATCTCCGCGTTAGTCACGTAAAGAGGGTCCAGTGCGCCTGTTATCTTCTTGGCCCTGAGCTCGTTGGGGCTCTTCTTGAAGAGCCCTACCGTCATTTCCTTAAGGAAGAATACCGCGTTACCGTCCTGCCTTTTTGCGTAGACCTTGTCGTCTCGTATGTGGCCCAGCAGCACCGACTGCGCGGCGCCCTTTTGGTAAGCCGTGACGATTATCTGCGGATTCTCCAGGCCAAACGCGGGGATGTTCTTCGGGTCGTCCGTTATGAAATTTTCCTTGTTGACTACAAGCGCGTTAAGGTTATAGATGAGCTGGATTATTTTTTCGTTATCGCCCTTGTCGGCAACGGGCCGCACCACTCTCCAATCGGCCCCGCTCTTTGCGCACTCTATTATCTCACCGGAGCCGTACGTCAGCACAACCCTGTCGATGGCGTTAGGGTCTATGTCCAGCACGTCTTTGCTGCGCAGGTCGTTGAGCGTCTTGGAAAGCTTCTCAAGGAGTGCGCCCGACACCATGTAGACCTCTTCGGAGCCATCAAGCCTCATGTACACGTCGTTGCCGCCGGACCTCTTTTCGCCTACATAGAAGGTGTGTTTATCGGCAGACCCCGTCCAGTAAGAAGCGGTGACCTTCGGCTTCTCCAGCCCGTAGTCCGCAAGGTTAAGGGCCTTGCCCTTCTCAGTCTCGACGGTGCCTATCTTCGTGAGGAACTCAAGTTCGGCGAGGATGCTGTCCACTTCCGACGCGTCGGCCTTGAGCTCCAGAGGTTTCTTCATCGCCCAGTGCCTGAGGTCCACTCTCTCGAGGAGCAGCTGGGTGTCCGCCCTGTCAATCTCCAGCTTCTTGACCATTTCGGGCTTGAACTCGACAAACACCTTCTTGGCCAGACGGTTCCATTCATCGGTAGAAAGCTGTTTCTTCTCGTAAAATTGTATGTACAGTCCCAGTACGGCGACAACACATAACAATAAAATGGTGGTCCTTAACCTCATATTATCGCTGTTACCTCCTTCGTTTCCACCATACAAACACGCCCGTCACCAGGCCCATACCCGGAAGTACGGCCACGCAGAGCCAATATATGAGTTTCATCTGTTCGGGAGTTATGACGGCCCGCCTTATGTCCGGCGGTTTCGCAGAGATGCCCAGTTTGGTCTCTTTCTGGGTAAGCCAGTTTATGGAGTTTATGAAGATGTCGTGGTTGCCTGGGTTACCGGTATATTCGTTAGCAACAAAATCAACATCACCGAACACCACCATGCGTGCGCCCTTTACCGCCCGCTCTTCGGGCATCGAGCCGTGGGCGACGGCCGCCCTGGCGGCCGTATCTACCGGCTGCGAGGTCACGGCAATCACTATCGGTCCGGCTATGTCCTTGTCCTGAGTGAACTCAGGTTTCTTGTTCGCGATACCTATCTCCGTCTCGCCCCAGCTGTTGTCCGGAGCCATGGCCAGGCTCTTGACCTGAAACTTCCTCTCGTTAGTCGCAGGTATAGCCTCTATCGGGCATGTACCGAAGAAAACGCTGTTCAAGGCCCTCATGCCCTCCGTTATCTTGTGCTCCGGATACCTCTCCTTGTTGACGTATATCTCCGCGACCGTCTGCAAACCGAAGAACGGCAGCTGCACCCTGTTGTATACAACCGCGTTGGTCTTGGCGTCCACGTTGTATTCTTTGAGCAATTTCTCCAGCCCGGTCTCGGAATAGGGACCGAAGGCCGGCTCAAGACACAGGACCAGCCTGCCCTTTCTGTTATCAAGGTAATCGCGAATCAGCCCCAGCTCTTCGGAGCCGAAGGGCTTCGTGGGGCCGGCGATTACAAGCACGTCACAGGTGGCGGGAATCTCTTTCCTGGTCATCAGGTCAAGAGGCACTACGTTAAAATTATCTCGCTTAAGCGCGGTGGTAATATTGGAAAAACCCTGACGTTCGTAATCTTCAAGGCCCCGCTCCCCGTGACCGGTGGTGATATACACGTAGGTCTGCTCTTCTTCCGTCACATTCAGTATCGCGGCCGTGAAGACCTCTTCACCCTTGAACTTGAACGGGAATTCCTTCTCTATCACCTCAGACTGGGGCACGTGCTTGGCCCTGTCGCCACATTCAATTATGACGCTGTTGAGCTGTATGGTCTCCGCCTTTATCCTATCGGTAAGCTCCCTCATCCTTGTGGGGTTACGGACCGGGTCAATGTGGACCAGCTTTATCTTATCGGACTGATACTGGTATTCCTTCAGGATATCCATAATCCTTCCGAAGAACAGCTCACCCTCGCCGAAGAGCACGGTAAACGTGACCGGCTTGTCAAGCCCCTTGATGATGTTCTTTGTCTTGTTCGATACGGAGAAGCGTCCGCCGGAGGTAAAATCTAAGCGTATGTAATGTCTTGCGTTGAGATAGCTTACAACACCGAAAAGGCCGAAGGCGACAATGACCATCAGCACCACGTTGGTTCCTATTACCGCCTTTTTTCTGAGAAGTTGGTCAATGTTGAACCCTTCTGGTTTCCCTTTTTCCAAAACTACCCTACCTCCACTTCCTGCTCTCAACCACACGGACCGTGATAAACAGGCACAGTGCCGTAATGGTCACGTAGTATAAGATATCTTTTGTATTCACCATCCCTTTTGTAAACGGCTCCCAGTGGCTGTACGTGCCGAGGTACTGCAATGCGGCCGCATACCAGGTCGCAGTGCCGGAGGCCGCATAGCCCATGAAGAATAGAATGACCAGGGTCACGATGCCCGATATCCCGGCAATCATCTGGCTCCTGGTAAACGCGGACATCATCAGCCCTATCGATATGAACATCAAGCCCATCAACGCCAGCCCGATGTAGCTCGACAGGACAGGCCCCATGTCGGGTTGCCCGACCCACTGCAAGAACACCACGTAAAGCAGAGTGGGCGCAAGCATAACAAGGTAGAGAAACCACGCGGCCAGAAACTTACCGAAGACCACCTCAAAGTCGGTAACCGGCGCGGTCATCAGCATCTCTATCGTGCCTGAACGCACCTCATCCGACAACAGCTTCATGGTAATTATCGGCGCGATGATGGAGAGAATGAATTGTGTGTTGGCCAAACTGTAAGACAGCGTGGCCTGCTGGGTCAAGGCCAAGATGGTGGCAAAGAAGTAGCCCGAAAAAATCAGAAAAATCGCTATCAGTACGTACGCAATGGGAGAGTAGAAGAAACCCATCATTTCCCGCTTAAATATTGTCGCTGTGCCTCCCATATGTACCCTCTTCTCCTTCTATCCCTTTTTCTTGCCAAAAAGACCTGAAACCATCTGCCCTATACCCGCCGTCGCCTGCTGCTCCCGCTCCTTCACGACGGCTCCGCCCTCTTCCATGGTGGTGAGCTGATGGAATATCTCTTCCAGCGTAACGGCAATCTTTTTCATCTCCAACAGAACCCAGTCGTTCTTTACAAAGGCGCGGTATATGTCTTCTCTCACATCCCTGTCCTTGCCCGCCTCCACAACGAAGTTGCTGGTGGCGCCCGTGTTGCTCTTCGCCTCGACCTTAATGACGCCGGCAATTCCCCTCAAAGATTTCTCTATAGGCGCTGCCGGGCCTTTCGCCTGGACTTCTATTACGGAGCCGGTCTTGAGTTTGGTGAGCAGGTTCGCAGGCGTATCGTTGGCAACCAGTTTGCCCCTGTCGATGATTATGACCCTGCCGCACACCATCTCAACCTCGGGCAATATGTGTGTGGATAACAATATGGTATGTTTTTCCCCCAATTCCCTTATAAGCTGTCGCACCTGCCTTATCTGGTTCGGGTCAAGACCGATAGTAGGCTCGTCAAGGATCAGTATCTTAGGGTCGTGCAACAGGGCGTCCGCCAACCCCACCCTCTGCCTGTAGCCCTTGGACAGGGTACCTATCATCTGGTTCTGCACATCTACGATGCCGCATCTTTCCAGCGACTCGTCAACCCGCATCTTCCTGTCTTTTCCGCGCACCTTCTTGAGTTCGGCGCGGAAACTCAGGTATTCGTTCACCCTCATGTCAAGGTAAAGGGGCACGTTCTCGGGCAGGTAACCTATCTGCTTTCTAACGTTTAGCGAGTCCGTGAAGACGTCGCAGCCGGCTACCCAGGCAAAACCCGCGGTGGCCGGTATGAAACACGTAAGGATGCGCATCGTAGTGGACTTACCCGCGCCGTTGGGACCCAGGAAACCCAGCACCTCGCCCTCGTGCACCTCAAACGATATGTCATCCACGGCCAAATTGGCGGCGTAGCGCTTCGTGAGGTTTTGCACCTTAATCATTGTTTCTTTATTAGAAGTCACTTCTTCCCCTTCTTATCCTTCTTATCCAGAAGCTCAACAACGGAGAAGCTATCTTCCGCTACCTGCAATTCCGCCCTGTTTAACTCCCAAAAAGCGGTGTCCACCGGATTGAATCCTCTGCTGCGAAAAGCGCTTGCAGACCCTCTCACAAGCTGCCGCACCCGCTTTATCAAGATGGAACACAGGCGGTAAGGACCACCGGCTTCCTTTGACATCTCGTCAAGTTGTGCGTAATATTCCTTCATCCCGGGCCGCCTCCCGCTCCGTAATAGTGCGTGGATTTTTAAAGACTCGAATTCATGATTATATACTCTTTTCATGACTTGTCAAGAAACCATAAAAAACCTTTCTAAAATAGGCCCGGGGCACAAACATACCCTGGCTTGACAGCCACAGGGGCAGCTACTAATATATGTACAATTTTGCGCTTGCGCTGGAAACAATTGTCAGCATACTTTTCGGATACATGAATACAAATTTACTGGAAATAATCAAAAAGAGACGCAGTGTGAGAAGGTTCATGGACAGGGAGCTACCCGAGGAGATGGTCAATGAACTGGTCGAGGCGCTTATATGGGCCCCTAGCGCAGGCAACCTGCAGAGCCGTCGGTTTTACTTCATTCGCAACCGGCAACTCAGAGATGACCTTGTAGTGCCGGCATGGGGACAGAACTTCATCGCCGAGGCGCCGCTTGCGGTAGTGGCCTGCGCCGACATGCGCATCTCCGCGCACTACGGGGACAGGGGCACCGACCTGTATGCGCTACAGGACGTCGCCGCCAGCGTGCAGAACCTGCTCCTGCTGGCCTGCTCGCACGGGCTTGCCACCGTATGGGTGGGTGCCTTCGATGAACAGGGAGTGGCACAGGCGCTGGGCCTGCCCGAATACCTGCGACCCGTTGCAATCGTCCCGGTGGGCTACCCGGCGGAACAACCCCGCGCGCCCAGACGCCTCTCCCACGACAAGGCCGTCGTCTTCATTGATTAATAAAATAGAATAGACGAGTTGATACAGAATCACGTCTTTTGACCCCACTCAAAGGCAAGATTCCGCGCCAACCCGTGAGACGGCCGCCACAAGACGTCAAGAATCGTACAAATACACCCCGTACAAGACGATTTTGCCGGTTCAGACACCCGCCGGCACTCGACACACATGTAAGTCTATTGTATGTAAGCAGTTACAGTGATTTCACACCGATTGGCGGATTTCCAACAAAAACACGGCCTAAAGAGGCAAATCGGGTATTTGAGAGGCGAGTAAATAGTTTTCCACTAAAAAAGCCTCACAACAGGCGCTAAACCAAACACTTCCTGACACAAATCGTGCGTATCGTAACTGACACATCGCACAGCATGGTGGTCAACTACTTAAACGGACGTTTATGGTGGAAAGCGCACAGCTAACTGGATCTCCCGGCCTCGCAGTCGCAGGTCTGAGAAATTTGTCCTGTGTGAGAGGGGGGAATAACCACCAATGAATTACCTGCCCGGAAGGCATTCAGGAAAAACCGCGCACAAACCAACACGCCGCGACATCAATCTCTGTGTCACACACCCGAGCACCTGAACCGCAAGACCGCAAGACCCAGGACCACAAGACCACAGAAAACCTCAAAAAGCCGGCTTTTAGCCCCAAAAGCGGTCCCGTGCAACATAATAACTATTATCGGACGTTATAGCTATTTCATTTATATACGCCTCCCGGCCGCGCCCTATACACTTCCCTCTCACCCCGGCCGGACATCACATTTTACTACAAGTTCAATAAGTTCAATTTCCCATTTTCCATAAGACACCTGCCCCGCGCTACACAAATCTGAACACCGTCCTGGGCGCAGGTCTGGCCCGTCACCACCCCAGCTACATCGTTGAGAAGCGCCCCGGCCGAGACTTTAGCCGC
>JAUVQR010000315.1 GCA_030598065.1 Planctomycetota bacterium
AATGGACGAGTATGTGGAGCACGTTCATTCCTTTATCAAAAAAATCCGGGCCATGCGCATAGTGATAGACGCGGGGAACGGCATGGCGGGTAAGATGGTGCCGCTGATATTCAACGGGCTGCCGTGCGATATAATCCCGCTCTATTTCGAGCTTGACGGCAATTTCCCCAACCACGAGGCCAACCCGCTCAAGCTGGAGAACCTGAAGGCCCTGCAGGAGCGCGTGCGTGAGGAGAACGCCCAGCTGGGCGTGGCGTTTGACGGCGACGCCGACCGCGTGGCGTTTGTAGATGAAAAAGGCGAGGCGGTCGGCAGCGACATGGTTACTGCATTAATTGCCCGGGAATTCCTCAACGAGGACAAGGGCGCCACCGTCGTCTACGACCTGCGCTCCAGCTGGGTTGTGAAGGAAGAGATAGAGAGATGCGGCGGCGTGGCGTATCGCGAAAAAGTCGGTCACGCCTACATAAAGAACACCATGCGTGACAGAAACGCCGTCTTCGGCGGTGAGCTGTCGGGCCATTATTATTTTCGCGACAACTTCTTTGCCGACTCCGGTATGATAGCCCTTATCGAGATGCTTAACATATTTGGCCGGAAGAGGGTCAGCATGTCCAACCTGGTCGCGCCGCTAAAGAAGTACTACTCAAGCGGTGAGATTAATTTCACCGTGGAGGACAAGGACGCCATGATAGACCAGCTTGCAAAAAACTTCAGTGACGGCAAGGTTGACCGGCTGGACGGCGTCACCGTGGAGTACCGGGACTGGTGGTTCAACGCCCGCAAGTCCAACACCGAGCCCCGGCTCAGGCTCAACGTCGAGGCCAAGACGCGCGACCTGATGACCACCGCCCTCCACCGCCTCTCGGCCATTATTGAGGATAAGAAGTAGCGTCTTCACACTAATTTAAGTTCTTACGCCTGCCGTAACAGAGCCCCCGCATTTACACCCCTAATGCCCGTCTTTGGCTTGCCTTTGGCCTGGGGTTGGCCTATAATTTATTATGCGGTGGGGATTAAGACGAAATCCGTATACGATAAAAAGACGAAGGATGAAGGGGTCAGACTGCTTATCATGCGGCGGTGGCCCAGGGGCGTAAAAAAGACGCGCGTAGACGAGTGGGACAAGGACCTTGCACCAAGCCCCGAACTGCTGGACGACTGGAACAAGGAAAAAATCCCGTTCAAGGAGTTCAGGAAGAGATACATCAGCGAGATGAGGGCCCCCCTGCAGAAGAGCAAGATTGCGGAACTTGCCAGGAGGGCGAAGAGGCGAGGAATCACACTGTTCTGCCACGAAGAAGAAGACACCCGGTGTCACCGCAAGATGCTTGAAGAACTTATAAATAAATTCAGGTAGATAATCATGGTATTAACTGATTTTGAGACAAGACGCCGCGAGATGGTCTGGACACAGCTCGAGAGCAGGGACATCACCGACACGCGTGTCCTGAAGGCGATGGAAAAAGTCCCCCGCCATCTTTTCATGCCCGTAGAGATGTGGGACAAGGCGTATGACGACATACCCCTGCCCATAGGCGAGGAGCAGACCATTTCCCAGCCCTACATGGTGGCCTGTATGACGCAGGCCCTGAACCTCAGAGTTACTGACAGGGTCCTGGAGATAGGCACCGGCTCCGGCTACCAGACCGCCGTGCTGGCCGAGCTGGTTGACCGGCTGTACACGGTAGAGATACGGTCTGTGCTGCTTGAGAGGGCAAGGGCGGTACTGGAGGAACTGGGCTACGGCAACAAGATTACGTTCCATGCGGGCGACGGCCACATCGGTTATGATGAGGAGGCACCATACGACGCCATAATCGTGACCGCGGCCGCCGGCAGGGTGCCCCCAGCGCTGGTGTCGCAGCTTGCCGACGGCGGACGGCTGGTAATCCCGGTCGGCGTCACGGAGCGTCAGGTCCTTTACAGGATAACACGTAGAGGTGGCTCTATCGAAGAAGAGCGGCTGTTGAGCTGTGTCTTCGTCCCTATGGTTGG
>JAUVQR010000301.1 GCA_030598065.1 Planctomycetota bacterium
TGAAGGATATCAATCTCGAATCGCCCTCTCCTTCAATCTCTATATTTTCATACGATACGGCAGGCAATATCTCCTCTATCTCATCGGCCTCGGGCACCCTGACCTTAACCTCATAAAAGCCCCACATGATTACCAGGGGCTCAACGGTTATGTCAAAGGCCCCGCCACTAAGCCTGCTGTAGCCCAATGAATCCTCAATGACACCAAGAAGTTCCGGGTCGCACCCGGTGGGAGCCAGGGGCGCGTCACGGTTTATGCGAGACAGCTCGCTTGTGGTCTTGTAATTGCTCATCAGGCCGTCAAGTCTCTCCATCTCGCCGAGGGCCTCATCCACCGCCCGCGCGGCTTTCTCTTTATCCGTGTCGTAGACGGAGACCTCCGCATAGGTCCCCATCATCAGTCTCGTCTCCTTAAACAACTCCTTCTTCTCGCCGGGTCCTTCAACCGGCGCTTTTTGCTCCAACGTCCCCGCCACCAAGGGCTTCGCGTTCTCCAGACCCCTGTTACCGTTTATGTAAAACTGGTCAATAACCCCCAGCACCTTCTTTACGCCCTTGCACATCATGACCACCGACATGGTGGCTCCGGTTATGTTTATGATGTCCCTGTGTATCCTTATCGGTTTTTTAATCGATTTCCCGATAAACTGGTGCAGGAACCGCCTTCTTACCACCTCGCCACCGCGGCTCTCCCGGTAGACCAGCACGGCCAGGTCCTTTATCTTCCCGTTGGGCTTCACGGCGACTATGAACGTAAACGGATGAAACTTGCCTATCTCCTCGGATATGATGGCATAACCTTCTATTTCACCGCCTTCCCTGCCGACAAACACATCGAAACCGTCCTCGAATATCCTTCTCCTCAGTCGCTGTTCAAGCTGAGTTTTCTCCTCCCCCGTTAGAATTATCTTGTCCCACAGGATTTCATCGGCGTCGGGGAACATCTCGGACAGGGCCTGCTCCGGTGTCAGAAACACCTCCGGCTGAAAGTTGTCGGGCGGCTCAACCAGAGAGTCCGCCCCACGGCCCTGAGCGTACGACTCCCGCGCCGGAACCTGTACGGATAACAACAAAAGAAAAACAATCAAAGACACTAACCTGTGGCTCACTTAACCGCCTCAACTTCCTTCTTACCCGCGGACTCAACCGCCTGCCCTATCGAGTCAAGCACCTCTATCTCCAGCTCTCCCGTGGACTCCGTCCGGGACCACCGGTATGCCTCCTTGCCCCCCGGCCTTTTCTCCTGTGCGGTGGCGTACGCGACGACCTCCGTGCGCTTCTTGCCGGGGCTGACCTGAAGGACGACCCGGTATCTTTCCATCCAGCGCACCTTCCGGACGCCCATGCGCTTCTCACTCTCCCTGTAGAGCCAGTCCGTAACTATCTTTCCCCTGCCCTTATCTGCCTCCTTGAGTTCCACCTGTCTTTGTTCAAGCATCTGAACCGCCGCCGTCCACACGGTATCAAACGGGACCTGATACGTCCTGGTGTATTTCTGCGGTCCACCGCCAAGACCTCCCAGCCCCCCACAACCGGCGATAACCAGCGGCAAAAGAACCCAAAGATGCCTCAATGGGCGCATAGCTCCTTCACGGTAAGCGTGATAAAAGCGACATTCTACTAGAGATGCCGGTATCCTTCCAAACGATTTTTAGAAAAAGGATGCCACTCCAAACAGGAAGGCATTGTCGTCCACGTGACGTTGACCTTGTTCCATGTTCCACTGGTAGTCAACCTTGAACACCGTGTCCTCCGTGTAGCGGAAGTTAAAGCCGGCAGTGGCCCTTTGATTGCGCCTACGGAAGCCCGAATCTGTCTGATCCCACCTGGCTACCAGTGTGAAGGTGGAGTCGTCCTTGAAAAAGTTAGGCGCAAAATTGTGGACAACTTCCGGCATGAAGTGGAACCTTGGCTCGATGTAGAAACCCCACATGCTGGGTGGTACGGTGGGCTGGCTCACCTTTACCCTTTGATTCCTCTCTATGTCCG
The DNA here is from genome assembly GCA_030598065.1 of Planctomycetota bacterium. Taxonomy (GTDB): domain Bacteria; phylum Planctomycetota; class Brocadiia; order Brocadiales; family Bathyanammoxibiaceae; genus Bathyanammoxibius. The sequence goes on from JAUVQR010000301.1 coordinate 1,989, forward strand.
TATAGGCCCCTTCACCGACCAGTTCAAACGGACCCTTCTCGAAGGCGAAATCAAGCGCAAGTACGTTCAGGTAGTTAGAGCGGTCATACTTGCTCACAAAAAA
>JAUVQR010000020.1 GCA_030598065.1 Planctomycetota bacterium
CGACTTCAGTCTCTCATTGAGAAGCGCCGCCCTTTCCCTCATTACCTCCACCCTGAGCCTTGCGTTGGACATCTCTATTTCCGCCTTTTTCACCCTTGTCCTGTATAATTCAACCTCCTGCTCGGCCGTTGCCACTCTATCCTCTATGTTGGCAAGTTGCATCTCATACAACCGTCTTACATTGTTAATGAAGCGTTGTGCTGTCTCTTCTCTTTGGAAAGGAAGCGTTTCAAGAAGTTCTGATTTATGACTAATCCGATCCCTGATCTCTTCCTCCTCTTCGCGAATCACTTCAAGCCTTTCTTCCGCCTCATCAAGGGGCTCCCTCCTTGACTCCTCCCTGTCCATGACCTCCTGAAGATACGCCTCTGCCACTCCTATCTCCTCCCGGGCAGTGACAGCCTCCAGTGTGGAAACCGACTTCACCTCCTGCCTCAGTCGCGCCTTTCGCTCCATTAAGTCCGCGTCGGCCTCACGCTCCACCAAAAGTTCTTCTTCGTTATGCAACCTCTTTCTTAGAACCACAAGTTGTTCGCTCAATATCGCTACAGTTTCCTTGGCTGCTTCCTCAAGCTGAGATGCCTGCGCTTTTTGTACACCACTGACCACCCTCTCCTCCTTTACCTCTTTTTCGGCCATCCCGCGTACCGCTTCTTCTTCCAACTTGTTGCGCCTGGTCTCAAGTTCACCTATTTCCCTTCTCAACTCGGCCATCACTGACTCTGACTCGGCCCTTGCACGCTGCAATTTCACATTAACCTTGGTTTTCGCTGAAAATATCTTCTGAAGCGGGGCTTGTGCTTCTATAGGCGCATCCTGGGTGGACGATGGCGAAGATGCAATTTCGAGCGGGCCCTGGTCAGGCCGTGTGTCGGGTATTGTCTTATCTAACTCGAAAACGTTCTCCAGAGGCGGGTTCTGCGTGGGCGATGACTGCCCCTGGGCCACGGCGGGTATCGCAGGGAGAAGAGATATCAAAAACTGTAGGCAGAACCTTCTCATAAGTGCTTTACCTTAAGATTCCTGCAAAAGGCTGTCCGATACCCGATCATGAACGGCTAGCGGCGTGCTCTGTCCGCGCCGCTAATGCACAGAATTTGCGGAAAGACCAACGTTACACAGCCCGTGACTATTGCCAATATCTTTTTATCCTACCCTGTTCGCCAGCAACCCACTGGCCGCTTCAAAGACCTCTTCAGGAACAATCTCCGTGATGCAAAAAGGGTCCTCGCAGGTACGCTTCGCGCAGGGGCTGCAATCCACGCCCTTTCTCACTACCACGGCGCGCTCATTATAGGGGCCGTATATTTCAGGGTCCTTAGGTCCGAAGATTGCAACCTGAGGCACTCCCAGGACCGATGCAATATGCATCGGGCCCGTGTCGGCGCTTATAAACAGGTCAGAAAGACCTATGATGCTGGCAAGTTGTGAAATGTTGGCTGTCTTCGGCGCCAGATGGGCGCCCTTTTGCATCCCGGACACTATCTCCTTCGCCATATCTAGCTCGTCATGGCCCCAGGTCACCACCACCTGGGCGTTCATTTCTCCCACCAGCATGTCGCCGAGCCTGACAAAGGCTTCTGCGGGCCAGCGTTTGTACGCACCGAATTCGCTGGTCCCGGGGTGTATTACAACCAGAGGCCCGGACTTGTTCTTATACGTTGCCAGAGACTGCGTTATATAGTCCCTGTCAGCCGCCGGGACACTGATTGTGGAACGCTCATATCGCGGCTCTACGCCAACCGCCGCCAGCAACGAAAGGTCCTTATCTACTCGATGGGTCTTTTCTTTGGGAGGTGTTACCTGCCGGGTAGTGAAAAGGTGGTTAAATTCACGGCAATGCCCTTTCGCGAAACCTATTCGCACCGGAGCGCCGCTCAGATAGGTCATTACGCCGCTCTTAAGATTACCCTGAAAGTCTATGGCCACGTCAAAGGCCCTGGCACGCAGCTCGTCACGGAAGAAAGCGTAGACCGAGGGGATGGTACCGGCGGCCTGTAACGGCCGGAATAGGCCCTCACGCCACCTCCTGCGCGGAAAAACAATAACCTCATCCAGGTCCGGGTGGCCGTCGAGCAGCCCTGCGGCCCGGTCCTCCACCAACCAGCTGATCTTTGTGTAAGGGAGGTGATGCCTGAGACAACGCAGTGAGGGAAGTACGTGCAGGACGTCTCCTATTGCGCTTAAGCGGACGATTAGTATACGCTCGGGAGTATGCATGTCATTGACTGCCTTCAAATTACGTCAAATCGTAACTATACTCCCATTTCAGACGGGTGTCAAGCAGGCTCTAAGGTGTTTGACAATCGTACATAACGGACGTACAATTCCCGGTGTGTATAGGGGCATAGACGTACCAGAAGGCTTCTCTATAACGCAGAAGGGACGGTATGCGTTCCTCACGAAGAAAAGGTACGAACACGCCCTATCAGGGCAAATACTAATGGATTCTTCCGCCGGTATCCCTGCAGAGGGGCAAGACGTATTTCACGGACGAGAAACGACACGGGCAATCCCCGTACCCACTCTTGGCGGTAAGAGGCTTATAAAGAGGCACTACAGACACGGCGGACTGTGGGGTATGTTCGCAAGAGACATCCTCTGGGGTTGCAACAGGCCCCTTAACGAACTTGCCACAAGCGAAAAGGCCACCGAGCAAGGCGTGGAAACGGCGGAGGTTGTGGCGTTACGCTTCGAGAACGTCTTCGGTCCTCTTTTCAGGGCAGACATCTTTACGTTTGAAATCTCCGACACGGAGGACCTGATAGTCTTCCTGTCAAGCCATTCCGTCGAGCAGATTACCGCCCGGAAGAAGGTGCTGATAAACCGTGTTGCGCAATCTGTCAGAAAGATGCACGACGCCGGGATATACCACGCCGACCTTCATCTCAAAAACATACTGGTCAAGATGGACGATCCTCCTGGGGTTTATATTATAGACCTGGACAAATCCGACTTCTGTGGCAACAAGGCAGGTGGCGGCCTGCCGCCTGGCCAGAGAATGGACAACTTGCTCAGGCTGGACAGGTCACTGGTGAAATTGCAGACATTGAAACCAGCTCTCAGATGCATAACCATGACCGACAGACTCAGGTTTCTCAGAGAGTACTTAAGGGAATGTCATCTGAATGATGCCTCTGACTGGAAGGGTCTGTTGCGCCACCATGCCACACACCACTCCGGACACAGGCTCTGGTGGGGTATTCTTCGCGCTGCGGGGATGAGCATATATGGCTTCAAGACGAAATAGTGACACTCATACTGGATGAGAAACCGATGACACTTACGTTCATACTCGCTCCGCTGCTGTCATACCTCATCGGGAGCATCCCTTTTGCTTTTATCGTAGCCCGGGTGTTTGGGGGGCTTGACATAACGCAGCACGGCAGCGGCAACGTGGGCGCCACCAATGTCAGCAGGGTAATGGGCTGGCGCTACGGCGTACCGGTATTTCTGCTGGACACCGTCAAGGGGTTCTTGCCCGTATATCTTGCATCAACGCAACTTGGGCTCTCTCCGGAACAACCGCTGGTCATCCTTTGCGGCGCCACAGCCATACTCGGTCATACCTTCCCGGTGTATCTGCGGTTCAAGGGCGGCAAGGCGGCTGCCACAAGTGTGGGTGTCTTCATGGTGCTCGCACCCCTGCCTATCCTGGGGGCTTTGATGGTGTGGTGCATAGTGCTCTTCGTCAGCAAATACGTCTCGGTGGCGACCATCTCCGGCTCAGTGGCGTTGTTCAGCCTGTTTCTTTACTCGAATCCCGACCCCTTCGGCGACGGCAGATACCTCCTGGCTGTTTCGTTTGCCATGCCGCTCTTGATAATCATCAGGCATAAAGAGAACATCAAGCGACTGATGGCCGGCACCGAACCGAAGCTGGGACAAAAAAGCACTGCCTCTTAATCCAAAATAGTAGAATTCACAAGCTGCTGTTATTGTAATCTCAATCCTCTAAGTTACTTAGGGATTTTTTTATGTCTACTAATTTGTACGACTTAGCGTGGTTTGTAAAAAAAGACATTATTTGAGACTTCTAAAGAAATCAAGGATAGAGTAATCATTGCGAGCAGCGAAAAGCGACGAAGCAATCTCATTTTTCCCAACTAAAATCGCTTACGAGATTTCTTTGTTTTGCTCGCAATGACACCCTGTAGCGTCTGTATGCATTTTGGTATTTTTGTTGAGCTCTCTATTTATGCACCAAAGTTTTTTTCAGGAAAAATGAACTTTTTTTAAGTTATTATTGTCTAATATGTCGGAGGCCAAAGTGCAAAATATATCCGAAGATGTTTTGATAAAAGCATCAAGAGGTGATACGGATGCTTTCGAGAAAATATACAGAGTAACTTCTGGTTTTGTATACAAAGTAGCATTTCGAATAGCTAACAATAAAGAAGATGCTGAAGAAGTTACACAGGAAGTATTTCTGACAATATATCGAAAGCTTAAATACTTTCGCTTTCAGTCTTCATTTAGAACGTGGGTATATAAGATTACCACAAATTCTGCGATTAACTATTGTAAAAAAAGATCAAAAGAAAAGAACAGAACGGTTGCATACAATGATGATCTGAAACTGGTAAGTTTTCATAGTGAAATAGAAAAACAGATTGATAAGGAGCATCAGGAAGAGACGGTTACTTCTATGTTGGAAATACTGAAGCCTGACCAAAGGGCTTGTATAGTATTAAGGAATATTGAAGGTTTAAGTTACAAAGAGATTGCAGAGTCTTTGGAAATAAATATCAATACAGTGCGCTCCAGGCTTAAAAGGGCCAGAGAAATACTTTTGGCTCATAGTAAACTAAGAGGTGTTGAAAATGAAATGTGAAAAAATACAAGAATTGGTCCTTATGGATTATTTGGATGACGAGATGGGTGCGGAGCAATTAGAACAAGTTGAAAAGCACTTGGCTGCATGTGCTCATTGTCGAGAGTTTGAAACTATGGCCAAACAAACGGTCTTTGAACCATTTATGAATGTAGAGAAAGTTAGTTCACCTGAATCGGTTTGGTATCAAATAAAGAAAACGATTGAAGTAAAGGGGGAGGAAGCAGTTGTTGCTAGTTTCTTTGAAAACTTCAGGGCTTTATTTTCTGTTAAAAGACCCGTATTGGCTTTGTCCATTATAACGGTAGTTTTAATTATAGCGGTGTCTATAACACAATTCCTGCCGTTTCATAAACAGTCAGATACTCAGGACGTTGTTAATGACTATTTGGCGGAGCAAATCGAGTATATTGCATATTTGGATGAGAACGGTGAGTTTGATACTAATTATGGAACTGGCATAGAAGAGTATTTTCTTTCAGAAGGGAACTTTTGAGGTTTTTTGTTTGTCTAAGTTATTGAAAGCAGGCAAGCATTAAAACAAAGGAATAAAGGGATGGTTGCATGAATAACAAGTTAAAGCTTCGATCTATGGCAAGTTCCAGTATAAGGTCAAATAAAAAGGTTCGTACCTGCCTTATGTGTGGAAAGGATTTTAGGAGCGCCGGCTCGTATAACCGCAGATGTCCTAGATGTGATTGCCGCCTGGAGTATGCCAGAGAAGGTTCGTATTATGAGCTTATCGTTTATTCTTTTGCGTACGAAAAGACAATAGATTCCCCCTATATCATCTAAGGAAAAGTTTCGTCTGCGGGAACAGTTTTTTGTGGCTTTCTGCCAGAAGATTATTTTGTGCAGTTTGCATAATGTTGTTATCCCCGCAAAATGTGTACCTGTAAGTTGAAATGTAGTATAGACGGCAATACAGGGTTTTTGGATGTGCAGTTTTTTAGTACGAAGAACGGAACAATGGTTAGGATAAAGACAACTAATAGATGTGGGTTGACGCCCTAGAACAGCCTGACCAGCGGGTGGTGTAGGCAAAAAAGGGGGGAATGGCTTAAGCTTATCGAGCCTTAACCTCTCATTTTTAGGAAAGGGGAAAGACATGAGAAAAAAGACAAAATTTCTAAAAATAACAATAGCATTAACATTACTTGCGATATTCTGTTCGATGTCACTAGTGTATGCACAACCTCCTGGTGGTGGGTATGGTAGAGGTGGGTATGGCAAAGGTTATTTTTTGCATCAATTAACTAATACTGATTTTGTTAAGGAGTTAGGTCTTACAGATGAGCTGCAGGATGAATTCAGAGAAAATCTAGCAGATAGCAGCGGACAAATGAAAGAGATGCGAAAGTTGCTGAGAGATAAGCGATTGAATCTTAGGGATGAATTAAGAAAGTACGATTCAGATCAAAATAAGATAGCGCAGATTACTTCAGAAATTAAAGCTTTGCAGGCACAATTTATTGATAATCGAGTTGCTTCCACCCTAAAGCTAAAAGAGATTCTAACACAAGAGCAATTTAAAAAAGTTCAGGAAAAAATAGATAAATTAATAGAAAAAAGAAGGAGCAGTAGAGACGAACGTGGCGGTGGTTCAGGTCGTGGTAAACAAGGTGGATCTGGTGGCGGTCGCCGTGGATATTAAGGGGTTAACATTTTTTATTCTCAGAAGCATAAAAGTAGCTAATGCAGTTTAAGGTGGACATCCTATTGAACTACGAATATTAATCAGTGGGTGGAAGACGTTTAAGCAAATGTGTCCACGTCATCATTCCTTGAGCCATTTGGCGGCGTCTTTTGCCCAGTAGGTAATAATGATATCGGCGCCCGCCCTCTTGATGGACGTAAGCATCTCAAGCGCTATCTCCCTCTCATCAAGCCACCCTTTTTCTGCAGCGGCCTTTACCATCGCGAATTCACCACTCACGCTGTAGGCGGCCACGGGGTAGGAAAACTCGTCTTTTATGATACGGATGATGTCGAGATACGGCAGCGCCGGTTTAACCATCACGATATCGGCCCCCTCATCTATGTCCATAGCCACCTCCCTGAGCGCCTCTCTGGCGTTTGGCGGGTCCATCTGATACGTGCGCCTGTCGCCGAACTTGGGTGGTGACTCGGCGGCATCCCGGAACGGACCGAAGAAGGCCGAGGCGTATTTGGCGGCATATGACATTATCAGTAGTTTGGTGAATCCGTCCTTATCAAGCACTTCTCTTATTGCCCCGACACGGCCGTCCATCATGTCGCTGGGCGCGACAATATCAGCGCCGGCCTTCGCGTGCGACAGGGCCGTCTTCTTGAGCAGCTCAAGTGTGGCGTCGTTGTCCACGTCATACTGCCCTGTGCGCTTGTCCTTGACTATATGCCCGCAGTGGCCGTGGTCAGTGTACTCGCACAGGCAGACGTCCGTTATTACCAGTATATCCCCTACTTTTTCCTTGATAGCCCTTACGGCCTGCTGCACGATTCCGTCTTCGGCGTAGGCGCCTGTGGCCTGAGGGTCCTTGGAGTCAGGGATGCCGAACAGTATAACCCCAGACACGCCCATACCTTCAAGCTCCAGCGCCTCCTCCACCAGGACGTCTACAGACATCTGGTAATTACCCTTCATCGACCCGATTTCATTCTTCACACCCTTGCCGGGACGGACGAATAGAGGCATAATCAAGTCGTCTACGCTAACGGCCGTCTCCCTGACCAGTTTTCTCAGGGCCTTACTGCCGCGAAGCCTCCTCGGACGGTAACTCGGGAACAGCATGCGCTCATAATCTCCTTTGTGACCGGGTGTTAGATTACGCATTATATGCCTGCCATAACTGCTTGTCAAACCGTTTGTCCTTGACAACAATTACACGCCAAGATACAATCCGAAACTGCATAAGATAGTTTAACCCCATGCCTTAAAGACTATCCCCTATGGAATTTTTGCAGAAATACAGAACCAATATAATTCTATTTTTTTGCACCGCATGCACCACCTACCTGGTCAACGGACCGTACTATTCCATTGCAATAATGACCATACTCCTGTCCCATGAGATGGGACATTTTGTTATGTGCAGGAAATACGGTGTAGAGGCCACGGCGCCTTACTTCATACCCGTGCCCTTTCCGCCCTTCGGTACGTTCGGGGCGGTAATCAAGATGAAGAGCCATATACCCTCCAAGAAGGCCCTGTTTGACATCGGGGCCGCTGGCCCCCTGGCCGGGCTCGTCTTTGCCATTCCCGCCGTTATCATAGGCCTTAGCCTGTCAGAGATACGCGCCGTGCCTACCACGGCGGACACACATTACCTTGGCCTGGGCGAGCCTTTTCTCTTTACGTGGTTGTCGTGGCTGGTGGTTGGAGACGTCGCCGAGGGGCTTGACATATACCTGCATCCGGTTGCCTTCGCCGGCTGGGCCGGATTGTTTGTTACCGCGCTGAACCTGTTACCGATAGGCCAGCTTGACGGGGGCCATATAATCTACGCGCTCTTCGGTGAAAAGAGTGAGTTTATCTACAAGGTGGGCATCTTCGCCTTCTGTTGCATAGCCATGTTTTATTACCCGGGATGGATACTGTTCGCCGTGCTGCTGCTTATCTTCGGCTTTCGTCATCCCGCGCCGTTGGATGCGCACACCCCGCTCGACGGCAGGAGAAGGTTGATAGGCCTTGGTCTGCTGGTTATATTCGCGCTTTGCTTTACACCTGCGCCCCTTAAATTCTAGACGCCTTAGCCACAACTTTTTTTTGATGTACACCAACTCGCGTGTCAGCCATCTTACGGAAGATTAGCAAGACTTGAATCCAAGGCCCTGAGCAACATTATGCGGAAAAAAGCTGTAATAGCGATGAGCGGAGGCGTGGACAGCAGCGTAGCGGCCCTTCTTCTAAAAGAACAGGGCTACGACGTGGTGGGGCTGTTCATGCGAATGGGTAGCCTGCCCGAGGCCGGCGTCGGGCACGAACCCGGAGGCCGTAGCAGGAGTTGCTGCAGCCTGGAGGACGCCCATGACGCCGAGCGGGTGGCGGAGTCGCTTGATATCCCATTCTACGTGCTTAACTTCAGAGACGCCTTTGAAGGGCTGATTGACTATTTCTGCGACGAATACATAAGGGGCAGGACACCCAACCCGTGCATTGTCTGCAACCAGAAGCTCAAATTCGGCAAATTGCTGATATTCGCGGCAGGCATAGGCGCCGATTATCTCGCCACCGGCCATTACGTGAGGATTGCGAAGTCCGGCGGCCGGTATTGCCTTAAGACCGGCTGCGACCGGGGTAAGGATCAGTCTTACGTGCTGTTTTCCCTGACGCAAGAACAGTTTTCCCACGCCCTGTTCCCTCTGGGCGACTGGACAAAGGAAGACGTTAGAAAAAAGGCGGCGGAAGCGGGCCTGCGCACCGGGTCAAAGCCGGACAGCCAGGAGATATGTTTTGTCCCAAGCGACGGCTACCGCGGTTTGCTGCGAAAGCGCATGGGCGATGCCGACACGGCAGGGCCCATACTGGACACGCTGGGAAATGTCCTGGGAAGCCATCCCGGTGTCCAGTTCTTCACCATAGGACAGCGCAGGGGACTGGGGATAGCCATGGGCGAGCCGTATTACGTCGTGGACATAGACCCTGCCACCCGAGCGGTAACCGTGGGAAGGCATGAAGAGACCCTCGTGCGTGAATTCTTCGTTACCGACCTGAACTGGCTGGCCATCAAAAGACCCGGAGGACGGTTTAAGGCCGAGGTTAAGATACGCTACAACCACACCCCTGCGGCCGCGACTGTATACCCTGTTGATGAGGACACCGTCAGGGTGCTCTTCGACAGCGCGCAAAAGGCCATTACACCGGGACAGGCCGCGGTGTTTTACCGCGGCGAGCTTGTGCTGGGAGGGGGCTGGATAGACAAAAAAAGCCCGGTGGGCCCGGCAATACACCGTCAAGGACATCAGGTAGATGTCGGGAAACAGGCCGCTCACACCTGAGACGATACGTGTGGAGGTGTGGAAATGAGAGTGATGCTGCTGGTTGCGCTTTTACTTATTATGCCGCCGATATTGTTGACGTCGCTGACGTCGCCCGGTTACGCCTCCGCCGTAACTTACACCGACGACCAGATAGCCGATGCCATCTACAAAGCGGAAGGCGGCGAAAAGGCATCTCATCCGTACGGGATAATGTCCGTCCCCTACAAGAATGAGGCCGACGCAAGAAGGATTTGCCTCAACACAATAAGAGACAACCGCAAGCGATACGCCGAATACGGGCACAGGGAGTACCCGGCGTTCCTTGAATTTCTGGCCTCTATATACGCCCCCACCAGGGGAAAGGGCATTACCAGATCGGCAAAGAAACTGAACGAGAACTGGTTGCGCAACGTCCGTTTCTTCCTTGAGAAAGAGCAGGAAGAAAAAAAACAGGACTGAACCGCTTCAAGAAGGCCAGGATACTTTCCTCCCGCCCACTCCCACCCTGTCAACATAACAAAGCACTTGAAAAAAAGCTTGAAAACTGATACCTCTCTCTCATGGATAGTATAGCCAACGCCCTGCAGGTTATTGCCAACTACATCTTCGGCCTTCCTCTGGTGGTGCTGATAATGTCTGTCGGGTGTTTCTACACCGGGCGCCTGCTGTTCCCCCAGGTTCGGCGAATACCCCACAGCATCGCCATTACCATGGGCAAATACAGTAAGGACGAAGACCCCGGTGACGTGACACATTTCCAGGCCCTCTGCGCCGCCCTCTCTGCGACGGTAGGCGTTGGCAACATCGCAGGCGTCGCAACCGCCATACACGCCGGAGGGCCGGGCGCGCTGTTCTGGATGTGGGTGTCCGGCTTTCTGGGCATGGCTATAAAATACTCGGAATGCACACTTGCCCAAAGGTACAGGGTGCACCACCAGGACGGTACGGTAAGCGGCGGGCCGATGTACTATATTGAAAGGGGGCTGGGGCCGCGCTTCAGATGGCTTGCCGTCGTGTTTGCCTCAGCCGGGCTTGTCGCGACCCTCGGCGGCGGCAACATGGTACAGTCCAACTCGCTTGCCATTGCCTTTATCGACCAGTTCGCGCTAGTGAAATTTCACCCGGATACGCCGCTCTCGACGCTTAACGACGGAAACGGCATAGCAAACGGGGACAAGGCCGGGTTACAGATAAACCTGCGGGACGGTGACTCGTTCGTGGTCACTGTCGCGGGGGCTGAGACTGTACAGCACCTGCTTGACTCGATTAACAACAACCCCTCAAACCAGGGCCGTCTAACCGCCTCAATCTCGCCGGATGATAACCGGCTGGTGCTGACAGACAATACACATGGCGACAACACATTCTCGCTGCAATCAGATAACGGCGGCGACACACTGAGTGAGCTTGGCTTCCTGAAAAAGGACGGCTCGCTTAACCGCGTGGCACCGCACGAGATAACCACCGTTGTCCCTTTCAAGTGGGCATGGCGGGCCGTCATCGGCCTTATCATCAGTGCCGTGGTAGGCGCCGTGATTATAGGAGGCATAAGGCGAATCGGCAGGGTGGCGAGCAGGCTGGTGCCGTTCATGAGCGGGATATACACGGCCGGCGCGCTGGCCATTATCTTCTGGAACATATTTGACGTGCCGCACGCATTTTATCTGATATTTCATCACGCCTTCAATCCGACCGCTGCGGCAGGCGGTTTCGCCGGGGCGACCGTACTTTACACCATAAACTGGGGGATAAGGAGGGCCGTCTTCTCAAATGAGGCCGGGCTCGGCAGCGCCGCCATTGCGCACGCCGCGGCGCGGACAAAGGAGCCGGTGCGCGAGGGCCTTGTGGCCCTGCTGGAACCCCTGGTTGATACGCTGATACTGTGCACGCTGACCGGGCTGGTAATCATAATTACCGGGCAGTGGGTGACCGCTGCAAACTCCTCCGTCCTGACAAAAAACGCCTTCTCCGCGGGACTCCCATATGTCGGCGGCTACGTGGTCACTGCGAGTCTCATACTGTTTGCCGTCTCGACCGCCATAAGCTGGTCGTATTACGGCGACCGCTGCGCCCAGTATCTGTTCGGGCCCGCGGCGCTGTTCCCTTACCGGTGCGTCTACCCCGCGTTCTTGTTCCTCGGGGCCAGGACGCAGCTGCGGTTCGTGTGGGGCTTTTCCGACATCGACAACGGGATGATGGCCTTCCCGAACTTGATAGCAATTATAGCGCTCAGCCCGGTAGTGGTGTACCTCACAAGGGACTATTTCTCTCGGCACCATAAGAGGATACGCCGATGAAACGCTCCGTCATCCATACAGATATGCGCCGACCCGGCA
>JAUVQR010000234.1 GCA_030598065.1 Planctomycetota bacterium
AGGGCGTAAAGAAGGTGCTGGGGGTTATTGACCAGTTTTACATAAACGGTAACAGGGGTCTGGAGAACGCGAAGCCCCTGGTGGCGGGGACGTTGCAGCAAAAAGTGACGGCTGAAGGGCCTGGAGAGAAGAAGGAGTTGTTTAAGGAGACGAGACTGGTGATGGGGACCTATGCGGAGGTCTCCGTCTACGATACGGATAAAGAGAGGGCCGCGCGGGCGGTGGATGAGGCCCTCGGCAAGATGGAGAGACTTGACGGCCTGATGAGCAATTACAAGACCACAAGCGAGCTATCCCGCATAAACCGTGACGCGCCCCTGGCTCCCACCGGGTGCGACCCGGAGCTTCTTGGTGTCATTGAGGATTCATTGGGCTACAGCAGGCTTAGTGGCGGGGCCTTTGACATAACCGTTGAGCCCCTGGTAAGCATGTGGGGCTTTTATGAGGGTAAGGTCAGGGTGCCCGAGGCCGATGAGATAGAGGAGATATTGCCTGCCGTATCGTATGAAAATATAGAGATTGAAGGAGAGGGCGATTCGAGATTGATATCCTTCAGCCATCCGGGTACAAGGATAGACCTGGGCGGCATCGGAAAGGGTTTTGCAGTTGATAAGGCGGTAGACACGCTCAAGAGACTGGAGATAACCTCGGCCCTGGTGAACCTTGGAGGGAATATATATGCGCTTGGACACCCTCCGGGCACCGACGCCTGGAAGATTGGCATACAGCATCCCAGGGACAGGGGCAAGCTGCTCGGATATCTGGAGTTGAAGGACAAGGGTGTCGCGACGTCCGGTGATTATGAGAGGTTTGTTACCATAAACGGCAAGAGGTACTCACATATACTTGACCCAAGGTCCGGCATGCCCGTTGGGAAGGTGGTCAGTGTGACCGTGATAGCCGACACCGCCATGGAGGCGGACGCGCTGTCTACGGCGGCCTTTATCCTGGGCCCTGAGGAAGGTGCAGACCTACTGGAAGACATTGACGGTGCGGGCGGCATCTTCGCCTACCTGGACGACGAAGGTGAGATAGAATTTGAACTAACCGAGACCGCGAAACAATTGTTCAAGAAGGAAGTGGCTGCGGCCGTGGACAAAAACAATGGCAAGACGCCTCAACTCAGCCTCGTTAAGTAACAAACTGGCCATAAGTTTCTTTTTGATACTTATGGGCCTTAGTATGGGCATTTCCTTCTGGATGTTCTATCAGAGGACCGGCTTCTCGCCCCAGCGGATAGCGGTCTATTATCTTGGGAACGTGAGCGAGGATGAGCCGGAGGATGCACCTCTCCCTGAGGGCGGTATGGTATTCCCGAAGAACCCGATGGAGATGGTGTCGTCGTTGCACGTGCACGCGTTCACTATACCGCTGATATTTTTTGTGCTGTCGCGCATCTTGAATATGGTCTCGATGAGAGACGGGTTCAGGACAGTTACGCACGTTGTGGGCTTTGTGGGTATAGTAATGAACCTTACCGGGCCCTGGCTGGTAAGGTTTGTATCGCCGGGCTTCGCCGGGTGGCTTGTGGCCTCCTATGTGCTGCTTGGCTCCGTGATTATCGTGTACATAGCCTGTCCGATGTACGAGATGTGGGGCGTGACCGAGGGGGCGTCAGACCGGCCGTTGAGAAGGTAAGATTTTTTGGGATATATAGGCGACAGCGACTCAATCGCAATATCATTATTTGTCTATGAAGGGAGGTTTTAATGCATACCGTACTTGTGGTTGACAGTGAACGATCCAGCCGGAACTACCGGGAGGCGTTAGGGGGCGATGGCTACGCCGTGAGATGCGTCTCGGACGCCTTCACGGCGCTCAGGGAGATTGCGGCTGGCAGGCCGAAGCTTGTAATCGTGGGCAGCGTCTCACCCGGCGTGTCGGGCATGGAGCTGGTCATGATGATTAAGTCATCTGATTCGGCACTACCCGTCATTATGTACACCGACAGCGATCTGTACAAGAGAAGCTACATGGCCTGGAGTGCGGATGAGTGCCTTATCATATCTGACGATACCTATCCGTTATTGGAGGCGGCGCGCAAGGTCCTCCTGAGATCCAAAACGTCCGGCTCGTCGGCAAGAGAATGTGACACAAGCTTCTTGGTCTCGCTAAGAGCGAACACCTTGTGCTAGTCCGGCACACGCCGCAGAAAGGAGAGATTAAAGATGTCGGTATTAATCGTCGGCGGCGACCACCTTGGTTCCATCCCAAAGGAACTGACCAAGATGGGCGCTACCAGAATAGACCATCTCACTGGCAGGAACAACAAGGGCTTCAGGAACGGGATACCCAAGGGCATGGACCTCATCATCCTGTTATATGACTACGTGAACCATAACATAACCAATAGAGTCAAAGACGAAGCCAGATTACAGAACGTACCGATAGTCTTTGCCCGTCGTTCCTGGTCTTCCATTCACCAGAAACTAAGTTCTCTTCAAGGAAAAGACTTCGAAGGAAAAAACTTCGAGCGTAGTTGATTGCACCTCGGTCATATTGGCCTTGCTTATAACACACTAATTCAGAGGAGAATGTCATGAAAAACCTTTTAAGGGTTGTAGCCCTGTCGATGATGCATCCGTTCGTCTTGTTCCTGCCTATGTTGAGAATGCGCGGGATGCGCTTCTAGACGTAAGTGTTTTGAGGAGGTTCTCCGTCTAACCCGTTTGTAATCCTTCATGGCCGTGGCTTTTTGCAATTTGTTACAGTCGCTCCAGCCGCAAAACCCGGAAAACAATAACCCAAAAAACCCGCCTGCCCGCCATGTAGCATAACCCTTGCCTTTACCGGGGGCTTTTGCTAACATTTCTCAATCATTGTTTTTCCGTGCAATAGCGTCAACTGAACACCGGGACGCAAACGTTATGAAACGTTGAGGCATCAAGGCATAATATATGTGTGGCATAGTAGGCTATGTGGGCGATAAGAACGCCCTCCCCATCCTGATA
>JAUVQR010000008.1 GCA_030598065.1 Planctomycetota bacterium
AGGAATAATTTACGTTTCATTTAACCCCTCTACTTCCACACTAGAAATTAATCCAAGGTGTCTCCAAAACGTATTTCATATTTAAACCCAGCCTCAGGATGCTCTTCAGTATAGTGCCCAGCATGACCAACAGGAAAAACATGGTGATGCTGTACCGAACAGGGCCCAACTCCTCATACCAGCTTCGCCACCTCTTGGCAGGATAGTACATACCACCGACAAAGAATGCCAAAAACAACGGAAGGCCTAAAGCCCAGTGGGGACTCCACAAAGGTGCCGGAGTCGCGAAGTCCAGCGACCACTGCTCCCACGGCCAGAACCAGGCCCAGAAAGGGCCCCTGCAGTAAACCCCGATAATAATCAGGACGTACCAGTATATGAAACCAAATACAAAAAAGGATACTGAGAATTTTCTCTCGGCAAAGGTGTAATACCCGATGCCTTTGGGATTGTTGTCAATATAGGGTATGAACATAAGGCCGAAAATAATAAATGACGGCAGGACCACACCCGCATACCATGGGTCAAAATAAACCAGGACCTCCTGCAGGCCAAGGAAGTACCAGGGGGCCTTTGCGGGGTTTTCCGGCTCTCCAGGGTTTGCCAGCTCTCTAAGCGGCGCGTCTACGTAGTAGCTGTACAAAAGGATAATTACAAGGAACAACAAGCCGCACAGAAATTCCATAGCCACCAGATTCGGCCAGGTGTGTACCTGTTCCGGCTTTGGTTTCGCCGTCTTCGGCTCTGTTTCCTGGGCAGAAGCCTCTGCGTTTGCCATATCTTTTCCCTCTCCTTACTCCGACCTTACAGCCGTCCTGAGAATCCGTCCTTCCTCACACGCCAGAAATGCAATATCATCAGCCCGCCTGCCAGACCGGGGAGGGCTATACAATGCCACACATAGGCGCGCAGAAGCGCAGGCGCCTGGATGGACGTACCACCCAACAGCGCAAAACGTATATCATTATCTATGGTAAAGCCGAATAAATCGGCGAACGGCCCTTGATAACCGCAAAATGGCGTTGCACCGGCCATATTCGTGCCGACCGTGATAGCCCAGTACCCTCGCTGGTCCCATGGCAGCAGGTAACCGGTAAAACTCAATAGCAGCGTCAGCACCAATAACACTACGCCAAGCACCCAATTGAACTGCCGCGGCGCCTTGTAAGAACTCGTTAAGAACACCCTTAACATATGGAAGCATACCGTGATTACCATCGCGTGGCCCGCCCACCGGTGGGTATTCCTTAATAATCTTCCAAACGGTGCTGCATTGTTGCTCAGGTCAATCATGTCGGCATAGGCGCGGTTCACGTCCGGTGTATAATAGAACATCAAGAGTATTCCGGTAAGCGTTTCGAACAAAAATATAAAAAAGGTCAAACCGCCCAGACAGAACGTATAACTGATATTTAAGCTTCCTTTGTTTATCTTTGGCGGATGGATGTGCATCCATACGTTGCCTACTATCTGGAGCACACGATTCCTGGGCGTATCCTCGTATCCGTGCCGGAATACGGACTTCCATATATCGTTCTCTGTAATAAGCCCTAAAAGCTTCTTGAGGTCGGGGATCATACCCTACTCCTTCTAAATAGTTAGCACCGTCTCAAGCTCTACTATCGTGCTGGTATCTACCATAAGTTTTCCGTCGTCAGACACATGCATCTCGAAATGGAACAGGGGTCTGGGTGCCGGCCCTGCAAAGTTTACCCCATCCCTATAATATTTGCTGCCGTGACAAGGACACTCGAACACGCCCTTCTCCACAGTCCAGTGCACAGCACACCCTAAGTGCTGACATATCATAGATATGGCACTGAAATTGTTGCCGTCCCTTACCACAAACACCCTGCGGGCCTTAATCGTGGCAACTGTGTGGTCTTGAAAATCGGCAGGGTAGCCAACCGGGAACTTCTTCGAGGGTTCAAACAACACTTTTGGGAAGAAAAAGCCTGTAAAACTAAACGTCTTCGCCATAAACGCCAGTGTCGCGCCCAGAAACAACGTCCACCCCGCGTAGGCAAAGAAACTCCGGCGGCCTGCGGTCCACGTACTTCCTAGTTCCTCTTTTTTTTCTTCTTCCTTCTCTTCTACTACCATATCGCTCTCTCCAATTCTAACCACTTAATTAGCCCTGAGCCAGGGGATAAAGAGCTTTTACCCACAGAGTAAAAGAATCAGAGCAATTGCCATACCATTTCTACAGCTTCCTTTGAAAGACAAACTGCACATGCGCTAACTTTTCCGAATACCCTATCTGGTTGCAAATTCAGCACTTAAGAATACAGGCAAAATCCAGCAATCGACGAATCGGCCAGTGTCCACCATGCCGTGTAACATACAAGGGACAAAGGTGGTAGCGTGAAGCGCAAGTTTCTTTCTATCATATAGTTATACTTGTACACCAGAGTACACACCTTTGTGTACCCAAGTGTGCGCCCTGCGCATGTCAAATACCCTTGCAATCGCCTGCATATTGGGCTATCTTGGCAGTGTAGGCGCCCTGAAATCCATATTATCCGGTGCAAAGATGCCCAAGAAGAAGCCCTCTGGAGCGGAAACCCACCATTTTTCACCCAGGCCGAACAAGGCCCATCTCATTGAGTGGCGCCACTGGGGAGACGAGGCCTTCAAAATGGCTCAGGATGCGGATAAACCCGTTTTCCTTAACATTGGAGCCGTTTGGTGCCACTGGTGCCATGTCTTTGACGAGACCACACTCTCAGACCCGGATGTTATAGACATTCTGAACCGCGACTTCGTACCCATAAGGGTAGACGCCGACAAGAATCCACACATACAGAACCGCTACCTGGCGGGCGGCTGGCCCACAAACAGCTTCCTGACCCCTACAGGCAATACAATAAGCGGCGGTACATATATTCGCCCCGACGAGTTCAAAGGGCTTGCAGAGAAGGTAAGCAAGTACTACGCCGACCATAAGAGCGAACTTTACGCCAGCATAGCCCAGTCAAAGGTCAGGAAGAGTCTGGGCAGGGAGAGCGAAAGGGTCGCTGAAGGTCAACCAACCGGTGAGATACCCGGGCGGGTGACCGGCATCTTAAAGGATACGTTTGACCACGTACACGGCGGTTTCGGCAGCGAACCGAAGTTCCCCCAGCAGGACGTCATCGAATTGCTGCTTACAGAGTACCTTATAAACGGCGATATGGAACTGCTGGATATGGCCACCAAGACGCTGGACAACATGATGGAAGGTGGCCTGTGGGACAACGTCGAAAAGGGCTTCTTCCGGTACGCCACACGGTCCGACTGGTCCGTACCCCATTATGAGAAGATGCTCGAAGGTAACGCCTCACTGCTCAAAGACTACCTACTGGGCTATCAGGTTACCGGCAAAGAAGGCTACCGCAAGGTCGCGGAAGACGTCATCTCATACCTCGACGCTAAGCTCTCTTCCCCTGACGGGGGCTTTTACGGCAGCCAGGACGCGGACGAAAACTATTACATGCTGGACGCCGAGGCCAGAAAAAAGGAAAACCCGCCAAAGGTTGACACAAACATCTACACCAACTGGAACGGTATGGCTATATCCGGGTACTTGCACGCCTACCAGGCCCTTGGCCATGAGCCGTACGGGGACAGGGCCGTAAAGGCCATAGGACACCTTACAGCCAGCGCCTATCGGGCCGGTAAGGGGATGTACCACTACGTGACAAACGGCGAAGCGGAACTGAGGGGTTTACTGGTAGACCAGGTATTTATGGCGGACGCACTGGTCTCCGCCTATGAAACAACTATGGAGAGAAGATTTCTTGAGACGGCGATTGACATAATGGACTGCGTGACAAGGGACTTGCGGGACCCGCGTAAGGGCGGTTTTTTTGACATCCCCGAGGACGACGCCCAGATAGGCAACCTGGCGTTCAGGGAGAAACCATTGATGGAAAACACACGGGCCATGCGGGTGCTGAACAGGCTCCACCACCTTACCGGAAAAGAGGAATATCACAATCTGTCCCTTGAGACCGCGCAGGCCCTCATCGGAACTTTTACAGACTACTCCGTACAGGCGTCGTCCTACGCCCTGGCGGTTAGAGAATACCTCGAACATCCCGTTCAGATAACGATTATCGGCTCGAAAAGCGACCCGCGGACACTTGCCCTGCACAAGGAAGGGCTCGGCATCTTCCTGCCCTGGAAGGTCATTCAGGTACTGGACCCCAAGACCGATCCTCTCCAGCTGGGCCCCATAACGTACTCGGCCGGGGAAGAGCCACTCGCGTACGGCTGCCGGGAAGGGATGTGCTCTCCACCCATGCGAACGCCTGAGGAACTGAAAGCATTTATGCAGGGTAAATAAAAGACCCGCCCCATAAGCCACCACGCAACCAATCAATATAGTACGATAATGCCGGAGAGACAGGACACAGGACAAAGATTTAATAATTGACTTTGGTTGTCCCGGCGACTTAAAATGATGGTTTGTCACCATGAATCAAAGCCAAACAATACAACAAGAAGATAAACTGTCCGTCCTCAGGAAGTACGAGAAGTACGTGACGGCGGACGGCAAGACGACCCTCTTTATTATCAAGTCGTGCCGGGGTGAGGAGGTAAACTGTCCCAACCTGCTGAATAAACCCAGGCCACTGGCCCAGAGGATGCATGACAGGCTGAACGAGATTTCTTTCAACCAGAGGCTCTACGACAAGATCCCGGCCAAGATACTGCCCCACATGACCTTCAAGCTGGCGGTGGCCGGCTGTCCCAACAGTTGTTCCATGCCGCAGATAAAGGATTTCGGGGTCATTACGCAGGAGAGCGTCGTCGTGGACCCCGCCAGCGAGTGCTCAATGTGCATGAAGTGCCTCAAGGTATGCAGAGAAGGCGCCATAGTCATAAAGGAAGACAGGACGGTTATCATAGACCAGGAGGAGTGTGTGAACTGCGGCCTCTGCGCGAGGGTCTGTCCGACGGGCTCGATAAAGATTGACCGGACCGGATACGCGATAGTGCTGGGCGGCAAGGTGGGAAGGCATCCACGCTTTGCGGCGCAATTGATGGAACTCGCTACGGAGGAGCAGGTGCTGAAGGCCCTGGAAATCTGCGCGGAAAGAATCTTGGGCGAGAAGGGGCGCAATCTGTACGGCTTCCTGGCCAAAGAGCCCTTCCATGAAGAACTCAGAGAGGCGCTCAAGAAGTTGTGACTTGAGGCCCGTGACTATTTCCCCCACCGCAACCCGGAATGAAGGCGCAACCTATGGAACTGGATAACGTAGACAAGAAGATACTGCAGGAAATACAGTCCGTCTTCCCCATCACACCCAGACCGTTCCAGACGCTGGCGGAACAACTCTCACTGGATGAGTCCGACGTCCGCAGGCGGATAAAGGCGCTGATAGAGAACAAGGTAATCCGCAGGCTGGGGCCGATTATAGACACCGCGGCCATGGGCAACACCGGCGGACTGATGGCCATGAACGTCCCCGAAGAACAGATTGAAGGGGTAGCGGAGGTCATAAACGCGTACAGCAGCGTCTCACACAACTACCTCCGCAAGGGCAGGAACAGGCAGATACCCTACAACATCTGGTTCACCATGTCCGCCCCCAACAAGGAGGCGCTGGGAAAGAACCTGAAAGAGATAGAGGACAAGACCGGACTGGTGGTCAAAAACCTCCCGACCACAAAGAAATTCAAGATAGGCGTGAAGTTCAGGATATACGAGGGAGATTGATCAATCCTTTTAGTTGTAGGGTGCGTCTTGACACACCTTCTGGGCTTGTCATTCTGAGTTTTTTGAGCGAAGAATCTAGAACAATTTTACTAACGCTGTAGCGGCAGAACTTGCGCTGCCTGTTGCAGGAAATTAAATTATGGCCGACGACACAGACATACAGCTGCTAAAACAGATTCAGGACGGCATCCCCCTGACCGAGAGACCCTACCGGGACATCGGAGACGCCCTGAGTATTTCCGAAGACGAGGTGATTGAGCGGCTGAAGATGCTGATGGAAGAGAAAAAAATCCGCCGCTTCGCCGCCTCGGTCGCGCACCGTAAGATAGGCATAAACTCAAACGCCATGACCGTCTGGAGGGTGCCGCCAGAGCGCGTTGACGAAGTGGGGCCGATAATGGCCTCCTTCCCGGAGGTAACCCACTGTTATGAGCGGCCAACGTTCTCCGATTGGCCGTATAACGTATTCACCATGATACACGGCTACACCGACGAACAGTGCGAGAGCGTTATAGAGGCTATAAAAGAGAAGACCGGGCTCGACGACTACGTAATCCTGTACAGTGAAAAAGAATTCAAGAAGACGGGAACCAGGATTTAGAGGCAGAAAATTCCCGGTAGCCAAGACCAGGCCCGCCACAGACGTTTTCCCGCATACCGCCTGTCAACATGGAGAAATAACTATGCACATCAAGAGATGGCCAAAGAGATTCTTGCTTGTCTCCACAATAATAATAACCGCCGTGCTAGTCTGCTCGCAGTTTGCCCGCGCGGAGACCGCCGTGGATTTGTACAACAAGGGCCTTGAGATGCACCGGTCCGGCAAGTATGAGGAGGCGCTTGAATACTTCGACAAGGCGATTGTGGCCGACCCGGAGCTGGCGCAGGTGTGGAATAACAGGGGTGGGACCCTGGCAGGGCTGGGCAGGTATCAGGAGGCGATTGAGAGCTACGAAAAGGCCATCGAGTTCGACCCGAAACTCACTATCGCCTGGCTAAACAAGGGCGGGTCCCTGTCGATGCTGGGCAGGTACAAGGAGGCCGTCGAGTGCTACGACATGGCGCTGCGGCTCGAACCCAAGTTGGCTGACGCGTGGTTCGGAAAGGCTTTGGCGCTGCAGGATCTGGGCAGGTATGAGGAGGCTATCAAAGCATACGACACGGCGCTTGAGCTCGACCCGACATTTATATCGGCATGGGGCAGCAAGGGCGCTATGCTGACCGAACTCGGCAGGTATGACGAAGCGATTGAATGCTATGACAAGTACCTGGTGCTTGACCCGGACAACTACACTACATGGTACAACAAGGGGCAGGCTCTGAATCTGTCGGGCAGGTACCGGAAGGCCGCCGAATGTTATACAAAGGTACTGGAGATTAACCCCAATATCTCGCAGGCATGGGCCAGCAAGGGCAGCGCTCTGGCCATGTCAGAGCAGTACCAGGAAGCCATTAACTGCCTGGACCGGGCGGTAGAGCTAAACCCGAACGACGTCGACGCATGGTACAACAAAGGGGCGGTACTGGATATACTGGGCAGGTACCAGGAGGCCGTTGAGGCCTACGACAAGGCGTTGGAGATTGACCCGCAGTCTGTACTCGCGTGGTCTACCAAGGCCAAGACCCTGGGCAAGTTGGACAGGTACCAGGAGGCAATCGATTGTTACGACAAGGTGTTGGAGATAGGCGTGCCCCTGTCTGATGAATGGTTCAACCAGAGTATGGCCCTTCTGAAATCGGAAAATAACGAAGAGGCGCTTGTATACGTCGCCAAAGCGCTTGAGATGGACACGAAGAATGCCAGGGCATGGAGCAACAAGGGCCTTCTCCTGGCCAAGATGGGTAAACAGAAGGAAGCGCTCGTTTGTTACGACAACGCCCTGAATATAGACACCGGCCACGTACCGGATTGGAGCGAAGACGACGTGCCTCTCTCAGAAACACCCGAATACGCAGAAGCAGAAGCAAAGGCAATCGGCGCGATAGGCGGACAGGGACAGTAGCGCCCAACTCCCCAAAGGGGCGGCCACCGTCAGGCAGCGTCAGACAACGCCACATAACGACAAACCATAGGGGTGTGGCATTCCACATAAATGCGTCCACAGGCTAGAGAAAAGACCCAATAAAAACCGGGAGACAGCGGCTATGCGCGTCAATATATTGTTTCGCAGGTATCTAGTGTTAACCGTGGCAACGGCCATCATCCTTTTAGGGCAGCAAGGCGCTCAGGCGGAGACCGCAAGGGAATGGTTCGACAAGGGCATTGACCTGACCGATGTAGGCATGTATGAAGAGGCCATTGAGGCATACGACAGGGCGCTTGAACTCGACCCGAATAACGCGGAGGCGTGGAACAAACAAGGGCCTTACACTCGCATCTATGGAGAGAGACGAGGAGGCCGTCGAGTGCTACGACAAGGCTATAGAGAATGACCCGAACTACGCCGACGCATGGTTCAACAAGGCCATGACGCTCGAAGACCTGGGCCGGTCAGAAGAGGCCGAAAAATGTTTTTTTAAGGCTGAGGAACTTGACCCAATGTATATGTTTTTTTAGTCAACAAGGGCTGGGCAGGCAAACGGAAGGATTTATTTTGTGAGTTTTTTTGCGTATCTGGCTATGAGCGATTCCTGCTCGGTGGTTTCTATGGAGCCGGGACGTTTGTTGCGCACCTCGTCAATGGCCTTTGCGGCACCGTAGCCCTGGTGCACCAGGTAACAGGCAAGCATGGTACCCGTCCTGCCGGCCCCGGCGCCGCAGTGTACCGCCACTTTCTTGCCCTTCTTTCTCATACTGACGGTAAATTCCACGAACTCGTCAACCTGCTCCATGGTGGGTGCGGTCAGGTCTTCGATGGGTACGTGCTTATACTCAAAGCCAAACTCTTCGATGAGGATATTATTGAGAGGAATCTCTGTGAGAGATACTATCGCCTCTATGTCGTTATCTTTGAGGAATTCAAAATCGCTTACGCTAGCGGAGGGCCTTGCCATACCCGCTATCTCATTCGGCAAGAACCAGCTAAAATTCCTGGGCATACCACCGACCTCGCAAAACAGTATTAAATGACTACTCCCCCAGGGCCTTCATGATGCCCCACTGCATTCTGTCCATCTCTCCTTCCGAATACCTTCCCTGCCTCCATCCGAAGTGAAAGCCGTCGTCCTTATGTCGCGGGATGATATGCACGTGGACGTGTGGGACCGTCTGCCCGGCGCAGGCGTTGTTGGTCTGAAATATGTTGAGCCCGTCCGCGTTGGTGACTTCGGCAACGGCCTTGGCCAGGGCCGGCACCTTTTCCATCACCTTTGCCAGCTCCTTACCGGGGATATCCATCACGGTTTCGTAGTGTTTCTTGGGAAGTACCAGGATGTGTCCGTGGTTCACAGGGTTTATGTCAAGGAAGGAAATGGTCTTGCTGTCTTCGGTCAGCTTTACCGCCGGGAGTTCCCCGTTGATTATCTTGCAGAATATGCAGTCCTTCATTACTCTTCTTCTTTCTGCTCTTCTTGTTCTTTTTCTTCTTTGGCCTCTTGTTTTGTCTGAGTCTTCTTGTTTTCCTGCGTCTTCTGTCCTTCTTCCGCCGTCTTTTCCCCGGCACCAGCTCCGGCCGGTTTGGCGGCCTTTGCCGCGGCGGGAGGAGGGCCGGACGGCTTCACGGTCTCTTTCTCTTTTGCTTTCTTCTCCTCCGCCTGTGCCGACTCGGCCTCTTTAGCCTTTGCGGCCTGCGGCTTTTCCCCCCGTGGTTTCTTCGGTTTCGCCTTCGGAGCCTCCGGTTTTACTTCTACCTCCTCCACCTTTGGCTCCTCTCCGACACCTTCTACCAGTTCAAAAATCACCCTGTTGGCGTTGTCACCCAGACGGTTTCCTATAAGGCGGAGTTTCCTGTCTACCCCCTCCATCTTGTATTCCAGCTCCTGTATCTTACCCACCTTGCCACCGGTAAGCACGCCCAACCTGCTCCCGGAGAGACGGATTATCCTGGTGTACCCTCCATTCCTTGTGAGGTATCTCTGCGCTATGCCGCCGCTTTCACGCCACTTGCCCTCGCCGACCAACTTCCTGGTCAACTCCTTATCCTGAAGCCTCGACAGGATCATCCGGTAATAATGCACGTAGGCAGACCTGTCCGTATCTCTCTTTGAGACGGCCTTTCTGGCAAGGGTAATGAGTTTCTCAGCGAACGGTCTTATCTCCTTGGCCTTGGGCATGGTGGTAACAATCCTGCCGTGAGTAAACAGGCTGGCGGCCAGATTGCGGCGTAAGGCGACCCTGTGGCTCGACGTCCTGCTAAGGCGTCTTCCCTTCACCCTATGTCTCATGTGACCCTACCTTCTCCTTCTTCGCCATACCTAAAGACATTCCGAGCTGGGCCAGTTTTTTATTTACCTCTTTCAACGTCGTCCTTCCAAAGTTCCGTATCGCCAGCACCTCTTCTTCCGTAAGTGACACAAGCTCCCCTATCGTCTTTATCTTCGCCGCCTCCAGACAGTTGGAAGCGCGCACGGAGAGATCAAGGTCTGCCACCAGCTTATTCAGCTTTTCCTGCAGTTCGTCCGTAATCTCGTCCTCCGGCTTGGACTCTTCCAGGCTGGGCCTTGCATCCAGTCGCGGCAGCTCGCGCCCCACATCGAAATACTGTATGAAGGGGTTAAGATGCTTTCTCAGGATCTTGGACGCCTCTACCAACGCCATCTCAGGCGTGACGATGCCGTTGGTCCATATCTCCATAATCAGCTTATCGTAATTGGTTTTCCTGCCTACCCTGGTATCCTCCGTGTAGAACTTAACCTTCCTCACGGGGGAGAATACGGAGTCAATGGTAATCAGGCCTATCTCCGGCTCTTCAGGCTCGTTCTCTTCAGCGGTCACATAGCCGCGTCCCTTCTTCACCTCCATCTCCACCTTAAAGGCCACGTTTTCCGAGAGGGTCGCTATGTGCAGGTCAGAATTCACTATCTCGGCGTCGCCTTCCGTAACGATATCCTTCGCCTTTATTTCACCCTTCTTACGGACATCTATCTTCATCTTTCTCGGCTGGTCGTCCTGAAGTTTCACGACAACGGACTTTATGTTGAGTATGATGTCCGTCACGTCCTCTACTATCCCCGGAATATACGTGAACTCGTGCTTTACACCCTCGATCCTTACGGAGGTAACGGCACTACCCTCCAAAGACGACAGAAGAACTCTCCGGAGGCTGTTACCGATGGTGATTCCGTAGCCCCTTTCAAAGGGCTCCGCGACGAATTTCCCATAGGTACCAGTCACTGTCTCCCGGTCTACTGTAATGCGAGTCGGTAGCTCAAAGCCCCTCCACCGAATTCGCATATCTACCTCCCATCTAAAAGCTTATTTTTGCCTAAGGGTAAGCTTTTATTATCTGACCCTTTCTCACACAATCTTATTTAGAACAGAGCTCTACCACCAGCTGTTCTTGTACAGGAGCCGAGACCTCTTCCCTCGCCGGCAGCCTGAGCACCCTGGTCTGCGGGGTGTCCTTATCCAATTCCAGCCACTGTGAATCAAAACGTGATGAATAGCTCTGGATGTTGGTCTTTACCAACTCCATACTCTGTTTCCTTGCGGACGGTTTAATTACGTCACCTACCCTCACAAGGTAGGAAGGAATGTCAAGTCGTCTGCCGTTCACGGTAATATGGCCGTAGCCGATTATCTGCTTGGCCTCCTTTCTCGAAGCCGCGAAACTAAGGAGACAAAGCACATTGTCTATACGCCTTTCCAGCAGAATCAGGAGATTCTCTCCCGTGTTGCCCTTTTGCCTTTCGGCCTTTTCGAAATACCTTCTAAAGGGTCTTTCCATCAGACCATAGTACCTTTTTAGCTTCTGTTTCTCCCTGAACTGTAACCCATACTTTGACATCTTACCCCTGCGCCAGAAGTGCTGACCGGGCACGGTTTTTCTCTTAGTAACTGGGCACTTTACGGTAAAGCAGCGATTCCCCTTTAGAAACAACTTTACCCCTTCGCGCCTGCATAACCTACACGATGGCCCGGTGTATTTGCCCATGCCCTGCTACACCCTCCTTTTCTTCTTCGGACGACAACCGTTATGGGGTAACGGTGTGACGTCCTCTATGGACTTCACACTAAGCCCGGCCACCTGAAGCGCCGTGATAGCGGATTCCCTGCCGGAACCAGGCCCTTTAACCTTTATGTCCAGCTCGGAGATACCCTGCTTTCGCGCCTTGTCGGCCACGTTCTCGGCGGCTTTCTGCGCAGCAAACGGCGTGCTCTTTCTGGAACCCTTAAAGCCAACCGTGCCGGCCGACGCCCAGCATATGGTCTCCCCGTTCAAGTCCGTTATGTTGATGAACGTATTATTAAAAGTAGCCTTTATATGGGCTACCGCCCGGCTTATGTTACGGCGTATCTTCTTTTTTCCTGCCTTAGCCATTAACCGTCCTCTCCATGGAAAAGTTCGGGAAGGAAATCCTCTAAAACCGAGCGAACTCCTAACTCGCGGCATAAAGCCCTGTAACCGTCCATCCCCTTCCGCTTCCCGGACCTCAACCTTCAAGCCGTGATAACGAGGTTCTTTGGCGTTACCATGGGCGACACCATCTCATGAAACTCAACGTGATAGCCGGCGCCTTTCAGGACCTGTGCCCGCAGGGTCTCGGTCAAGAGGTCCGCGAAGCGGTAGCGCAGCAGACCGAAATCAGTAAGGTCCTTTAACGGCTGAGTCCGTTTTATCTGGCCCCTGAGCTGATTCTGGCAACACGGCACCACCATAATGTACCGGGCATCATATCTTATGCCTCTTGCTATGGCCTCGTCCGTGGCCTTGTCGCAGGCGTGAAGGGCGATGACTACGTCTATCTTCTTGTCTCCATGGTCATCGAACTCGAGTGTCCTTCCGTGCGTAAAGCTCATGTTGTCATAACCCAGCCCTGCGGCAATCCTACGGCATTTCTCTACAAGCGGGCCGGAGATGTCAACCCCATAGAACGTGCACTCTACTCCCTCCAACTCCTTCAGTAGCCGGTTGAGGGCAAAGGAGAGGTATGACTTCCCGCATGAACACTCCAGGAAGACCGTGTCTTCACCCACCCCGTCTCTCAGCATGCGCAGGATGTGAGAAGAGAAACCGACAGTTTCCCTGAATTTCTTCAGCTCTCTGCGGTTGACACCCCCGTCAGGACCTTCCCACCTGAGCGGGCGGAGAAACTCCCTTGAGGAAGACAATACCCCGGAGAGCACCTCGGTATCATACGCAGTTTCTTGTATGGCAACGTCCATCTTTTATTTCTCGGTCCCCTTCTTCCCCGCCACCGTTCGCTTCTTGCCCTTTCTTGTGCGGGCATTCGTACTTGTTCTCTGGCCCCTTACCGGCAGACCCATCCTGTGCCGCAGGCCTCTGTAGCTGCCTATGTTCCTCAACAGGGCTATGTTCTGACTGTCCTGGCGCCTGAGAGAGCCCTCGACGACGTAGTTTTTTTCTATGTGGGCGCCCAGCATACTCAGCTGGTCTTCGTGCAGCTCCTTTGCGCGAACGTTCTCTTCTATATTAAGCTCTTTTAGTATTTTTCCGGAAAGGGTCCTCCCCACACCGTATATATACGTGAGCGAAATCGCTATCGGTTTATCAGGCGGTATGTCTGTTCCCGCAATCCTGGGCATATATACCTCTTTTCTTTCTTATCCCTGACGCTGCTTGTGCCTTGGATTAGTGCAGATAACGCGGACGACTTTCTTCCGCTTGATTATCTTGCAGTTCTCACAGATACGTTTTACTGAAGCCCTTACCTTCATGTGTCCGGTCCAGCACCTTTCCGCCGCCGGCGTCAAGCCTGACGGTAAACTATTCTCCCTCGGTCCAAATCATACGGCGACATCTCTATGGTTACTTTATCTCCCGGTAGAATTCGTATAAAGTGCATCCGCATCTTACCGGAGACATGGGCAAGAATCTGATGGCCGTTTGACAACTCTACCTTGAACATCGCGTTTGGCAGAGACTCTTTTACGACCGCCTCAACCTTTATCGGCTCCTCTTTAGCCATACACGTTCATTTACTCCCTTGTAAGTACCTCACAGCCCGTATCCGTAACCGCGACGGTGTGCTCAAAATGCGCGGAAAGCTTGCGGTCTTTCGTCACAACCGTCCACTTATTGTCCAGCACCTCGGTATCGGCGCTGCCCTCGGAAATCATCGGCTCAATAGCTATGGTAGTGCCCGAAAGCAGTGTCACGTCTCTGCTCAACAAGGAGTTGCTGACGTAATTTGGCACCTGCGGGTCTTCATGCATGTCCCTTCCTATTCCATGTCCCGTATAGTCCCTTATCACGGAATATCCGTTGGTCTCGACATGGTCCTGTATGCATCCCGCCAGACTTGAAAGCTTCGTGCCGGACCTTATCATCTCTATCGCCCGGTTCAGGGCCTCCTCACACACCCTCAAGAGCCTCTCCGCGTGGGGTGAAATGTGCCCGATGGTGATGGTCGCCGCGGCATCGGCCATATATTTCTTGTACTCCACTCCTATGTCAATGCTGAGTATGTCGCCGTCACGTAGCTTCATTGGCCCCGGTATCCCGTGTACGACCTCCTCGTTGATCGAGGTGCATATACTGCTTGGAAAGCCCCTGTAGCCCTTGAACATCGCCCTGCCGTTATGCTGCTGGACGTATCTGTCCAGCTCTTTGTCCAGGTATCCTGTAGTGACACCTTCCTTGGCAAGCTCTCTGGCGAGCCGCAAGGCGCCGGCGACTATCTTCCCCGCCTCTCTCATTCTCTCTACCTGCCTAGGGCTCTTGCATTCTATCATCGTCATGACCCGGCTGCCGTCTCCAATACCGCGGTTATCTCATCATGCATGTCGTCAACGCCCTTGTCCGCGTCAACTGTGTTCAGCACGCCTCTTTCCTTATAATACTCTATCAGGTCCGCCGTCTGTTCACGATATACCTTGAGTCGTTTCTTCACCGTTTCTACGTTGTCGTCGGACCTCTGCTCAATCGGCTTATCGCACTTGTCGCATACGCCGGGCCGCTTCGGCTGCATATACAGTTCATGATAATTCCCCCCGCACGAAGGGCACGTCCACCTGCCCGTCAGGCGCTTCACCGCCGTCTCCTCGGAAACTGCAAAATAAAATACATTGTCCAGTTTATACTCTAACTTCTTAAGGGTGCCGTCCAGTGCCTTTGCCTGCGCGAGGTTCCTGGGAAACCCGTCCAAAAGAAAGCTCGAATTGTGGTCACCTTTGGTCATACAATCCGCAACGATATCCACCACAACGTCGTCCGGGACAAGAAGGCCTTTCTCCATGTATTCCTTCGCCTTCAGACCCACTGCCGTACCCGCCTGCACGGCCTCTCTCAGCTCGTTGCCGGTAGAGACGTGCTCCATACCTTTCTCTCTGCATATAGTCTCCGCCTGTGTCCCTTTACCAGCGCCGGGTGGTCCAAGAAACACTACGTTCATCCCCTTCTTCCTCTTACCCTTGAAGTGCCGCCAAGGAGCCCGGTGTAATGCCGCATAAGCAGATGGGCTTCTATCTTCTGCAACATGTCCAGCGCGACACCCACCACTATGAGAAGCCCCGTGCCGCCGTAAAACCCGGCAATAGCGCGACTGACCTCAAAACCCCTCGACATCAGCATCGGAAGCAGCGCGATTATCGCAAGGAACACGGCGCCCGCCAGGGTTATTCTGCTCATCACGTTCTCAAGGTATTCGGCCGTGCGGCCGCCGGGTCTGATACCCGGGATAAAACTGCCGTAGTCTTTCATATTGTCAGACATCTCTTTTGGATTGAACTGTATCGCCGTCCAGAAATAGCAGAAGAAGGCGATGAGAAAACAGTACAGGCTCACGTACACAACCCCCCCCTGAAGGGCCTCCGTCAGGCGTGAGGTTATCCAATACCCCGTGCTGCCCGGATCAAACCTTACCTGCACACCCTGGAGAATCGCAGTGGGGAAGATGAGCAGAGACTGAGCAAAGATGATAGGCATTACCCCCGCCTGGTTCACCCTGAGGGGCAGAAAATGCTTCTGTCCACCGTAAACCTTGCGGCCGCGGGTGTGTTTCGCCTGCTGGACCGGGATGCGCCTCTGACCCTGCGTGATGTACACCACACCGGCCACTATCGCCACGAACGAAGCTATCAGCAACAACAACTTGAATATGCCTATCTGGTGTTCGGCCGGAGCGACTGAGAACGTGAAGTTCGAGACAATCTGCGAGAACGCCCACGGAAGCCTGTCGACAATGCCTACCATTATTACTATGGAGATGCCGCTACCTATCCCGTATTCGTCTATCTGTTCTCCTATCCACATCAGAAACATGGTCCCCGTGGTGAGCAGTAGAGAGGCCATCAGCTGAAAGCTCATCCCCTGGAGATACACCGGAACCACCGGCACGTTGTTTATCTCTATGCTGTACAGGGTGCGGGTAAGAACAAAGGCCTGAAACAGACAGAGCCCGACGGTGGTCATCCTCGTATACTGGTTTATCCTCTTCCTTCCGGCGTCTCCTTCCTTATGCAGACGCTCGAGGGACGGAATAACGCCGACAAGCAACTGAAAGATAATGGACGCGCTTATGTACGGCATAACGCCCAGGCCGAATACGGCCCCGGACGCAAGTGCACCTCCGGCGAACATGTCCACCAGACCAAGCAGCTGGCCAACGCCCGTACCCGTGAACTGGGTGAAGTACGACCGCAGGACCTCCGTATCAATTCCCGGTATAGGGATGAACACCCCTACCCGGCACAGCGCGACGAGGCCCAGCGTAATCAGGATCTTGTGCCGCAGCTCCGGAATCTTGTATATGTTCTGTAACTTGTCTAGCACTCTATAACCTTCGCCTCGCCACCCGCAGCCGTTATCTTTTCAACGGCGGTCTTGCTAAACTTGTGGGCAAAGACCTTGACCGGCCTTCCAATCTCACCGTCGCCCAGGACCTTCACTCCGGCCCTGACGTTGCTTCGCACGAGTCCGGCTTCTTGAAGGATCTTGGGGTCAACGACGTCTTTCCCCTGCAGGGAACCAATCTGGCCCACGTTTATGACGCCAAAGGTCCTTTTAAAGATATTCGTAAAACCCCTCTTCGGGATGCGGCGCACCAAAGGCATCTGGCCGCCTTCGAAGTAGAGCCCCGTCTCCGTTCCGGAACGGGCGCCGGCGCCCTTCATACCCCTGCCGCATGTCTTTCCGGAACCCGAACCGGGACCGCACCCCAGGCGCTTCTTCCGCCGCTTCGGTTTCCCGTACGTCTTGACGTCCTTCAGGTTCATTCCAGGTCAACTCCCCTCAGGCGAGCTATGTGCCGTGGGTCTTTCAAGGACTTCAGGCCTTCCATAGTGGCCTTCACGATGTTCAACGGGTTTCCTGAACCATAACATTTTGTGAGAATGTTCCTTACCCCCGCCAGCTCAACAACCGCCCGCACGGCTGCGCCAGCCTTAATCCCCGTGCCGGGCGCGGCTGGTTTTAAGAATACACGGGCTGCTCCGTACCGTCCCCATATCTCATATGGAATGGTGTCACCCTTCAGGGCAATCCGCACCAACCCCTTCTTGGCGTCCTTCGTCCCCTTAGAGATAGCGCTGGGCACCTCCCTGGCCTTGCCAAAGCCGCAACCCACGTTCCCCTGCTTGTCACCGACAACGACAAGGGCGCTAAAGCTTAGGTTCTTGCCGCCCTTGGTGACCACCGTGCAACGGTTAATGGTAACTACCACCTCTTCAAGGGCGCTTGCTTCCTTCCCTAACTCTGCCAATTCTTTACCCCTTTAGAATTTTAGATCCGCTTTCCGAGCCGCCTCGGCCAGCGCCTTAACCCTTCC
This sequence comes from Planctomycetota bacterium, assembly GCA_030598065.1. Lineage (GTDB taxonomy): Bacteria > Planctomycetota > Brocadiia > Brocadiales > Bathyanammoxibiaceae > Bathyanammoxibius. Next base: position 17,531 of record JAUVQR010000008.1, read on the forward strand.
GTGAAACTTATAACTACCCCTGTCAAAGACCACTCTGCTGACGCCGATTTTCTTGGCTTCGCCCGCTATCTCTTGCCCGACCAGTTCCGCGGCCTTCTTGTTTCCGCCGTAAGAAAGCTTTTCTCTAATCCCGGGCGAGAGGGTGGAGACGTTGGCCAGGGTCCTACCCTCACTGTCGTCAATTAGCTGGCAGTACAGATTCTTGAGGCTCCTGTACACCGTGAGCCGGGGCCGGTCCTTGGTCCCGACCACCTTCCCTCGTACCCTCAGGTGCCTCCGCCGCCTATTGCTCCACTTTTTCTTTTGTAAATCCATCTCCGCCTCAGGCCTGCACTATTGCTGACCGCCAAAGGCCTTTCCGGCCTTTCTGCGCACTACCTCACCCTTGTATTTTATGCCCTTGCCCTTGTAAGGCTCCACCGGCCTGAGCCTGCGTACCGTGGCTGCAAACTCTCCCACCAGCTGTTTATCGATACCGGACACCGTAAACCTCGCCGGGTTGGTGGGCTGGGTAACCTCCACCGATATGCCGTCCGGTAGCTTAAGCTCGACCGGATTGCTATAACCCAGGGCAAGCACAAAGTTCTTGCCCTGCAGCTTAACGTTGTAACCGAGCCCTACTATCTCCATCTCCTTCGTGAAGCCCTTTGTAACGCCCTCCACGGCGTTGGCCACCAGCGTCCTGAAAAGGCCCTGAAAGGGGCCTCCCTTAGAGCTTCCGGTACGTATCGTTATATTGATTAGCCGGCTGTTGTTATCGTATTCCGCCAACACAGCGTCATTGAGGACCTGTGAAAGCTGCCCCTTCGGACCCTTCACCTTGACCGTACGCTGGTCCGATATGGTAACGTCCACACCCTGTGGCACGGCTATGGGCACTTTCCCTACACGAGACATGACGCAGCTTCTTCTCCTACCAGACCGTGCATATAATCTCGCCTCCCGTATTGGCCTTGCGGCACTCCTTGTCACTCATAATGCCCTTGGACGTGGACACAATTGCGATACCTACGCCTCCCAGGACGCTCGTCAGGTCTTCCGCCTTCTTATATGACCTGCGTCCCGGTTTGCTCTCTCTTTTCAACTGGCGTATGACCTTCTCCTTCTGATGACCGTACTTGAGATAGATTCTAATCGCGCCCTGCGCGCCTGCCTCTACCTCCTTATAGTCCTTGATGAAGCCCTCCGCCTTGAGGACCCTCGCAATCTCACACTTCGTGTTTGAGCGAGGTATATCCACACTCTCTTTTACCCTCATGTTTGCGTTTCTAATACGCGTCAACATGTCCGCTATGGGGTCAGTCATAGTCACAGCGCTTATCTCCTACCAGCTTGCCTTCCTGACGCCGGGGATCTCTCCCTTCGAGGCCAGGTTTCTGAAGCAGATGCGGCATATCTGGAACTTGCGGTAATACGCCCTTTGCCTGCCGCAGATCTTGCACCGGTTGTACTTACGGGTCTTGTACTTGGGTTCTTTCTTTACCTTCTCTAACAGAGCCTTTCTGGCCAGGTCTTAGTCCTTGAACGGTGTGCCTAACAAGCGAAGTAGTTCTTTAGACGTTTCCTTCTTGTTGCCGCTGATTACAACGGTTATGTCCATACCCTGCACGAACTCTACGTTGTCCGGATTTATCTCCGGAAAGACCAGTTGTTCGTGTATCCCGAGGGTGTAGTTGCCTCTCTGGTCGAAGCCTTTTGAGGACAGCCCCCTGAAATCCTTTATTCTGGGAAGGGCCACGCTTAGAAGTCTTTCGAGAAACTCGTACATCCTCTCGCCTCTCAGCGTTACCATCACGCCGATAGGAACACCCTCTCTCAACTTAAAGTTAGAGATAGACTTCTTCGCTCTAGTAACAACAGGCTTCTGCCCTGCTATCGTAGTGAGAGTATAAATCCCCCCCTCGATAATCTTACTGTCTGAAACAGCCTCACCGAGTCCCATATTAAGAGCAATTCTCTCAAT
>JAUVQR010000124.1 GCA_030598065.1 Planctomycetota bacterium
CGATTACTTTATCTAAGGAAGTTAAGAAATTATATCCATTATGCAGATTATTACAAGCTGTTTCGCCCCCGTGGTTTTAGGCAAACAAGAGCAACGCTACACCGGCCGCATAACCATTGCCGGAAACTGCAACACTGGAACATCCATGAACGGGCAGGATACCTGTTTTGCGTACAGGCGGTCAAGGTCATTTGCACCTTGACTTGGTCGTGCCCAGTAGTAATAATGTGACTTAGTTCGTGCTGTTTATGGTTCTAAGTCTTGGTGAAAGGCTAGGTTGTGAAAAAGAAAACCTCCCGCCAGAAACATAGCTCTTCAAAGCGTAAACTTCTTGACATGGGTGTCGAATCGTTCCTGCTGGCCTCATCACAGACGGCGGTTATCGCACAAAGACTTACCAGAACCATCTGCAAGCGATGCAAGGAAGAGACAGACCCCGACCCGGTACTGGTAAAGCGCCTGGGCAGCGAAGAAATAACCAGTGGAATCAAACTTTATCACGGCAAGGGATGCTCCTATTGCAGGGGCACCGGCTACCGGGGCAGGATAGCCGTTATTGAATTACTTAACGTTACCCCTGAGATACGTGACTTGATAATACAACATGCCGACAGTAACATAATTCAAACCACCGCGGTAAAACAGGGATTTAAGACCCTCAGGGAGGACGGTATTGAAAAGGTTGCGCAGGGTATAACCACCATAGAAGAGTTACTCAGGTTGTTCTGAAGCTCATGCCACAATACACCTACACAGCCATCGATGACGACGGAAAGCCCGTAGACGGAACGCTCAAAGCGGAGAATGAAGACGAGCTGGCAACAAACCTGTCTCAAATGGGCTACTACCTGCTTACCGCCACAGCGGCCAAACAGGGGAAAAAGGCGAAGAAGTGGGCAAAGAGGGGTTTCTATTTCGGCAACGTAAAGCAAAGGGAGATAATAACCTTTACCCACCACCTCTCCACAGTACTCTCGGCCGGTATCCCCATCCTCCAAGGCCTCGAAGACCTGGTAGAACAGACAGAAGACGCGCGGTTTAAAGAGATACTCACAGAGACAAGAGATGACGTGCAGGGAGGAAGTAGTCTCTCGGACGCGATGGCAAAACACCCGGAGGCCTTTTCCGATCTGTACGTAAACCTGCTCCGGGCAGGGGAGACCTCCGGCGAAGTGGACAGGGTGCTCGCAGAGATAGCAAGGTTTCTGGAGTGGCAGGAGGAGATGACCGCCAACGTCAAGCAGATAACCATTTACCCCGCCGTGGTCTTTGGCGCAATCGTTCTGCTGGTGGGTTATCTTTTCGCCTTTGTCTTCCCGACGTTTACCAAGATTCTCACACAATTAAACGTACCCCTGCCCCTGCCAACGCTCATAGTAATAGCCATAACCAACTTCATGAAGAACTACTGGTGGCTCCTGCTTATCGGCATAGCGGGCGTTATAACCACGATAAAAGTGATCTTACGGTTCCCCTGGGGAAAGTACGCGTTCGACCGGTTTAAACTTGGAATACCCATCTTTGGGACGCTGATACGAAAGATCGCCCTATCTCGTTTTGCTCACTTCATGGCCCTTCTATATTCTGCGGGCGTGGACATCCTTGAGTCACTGGCCGTGGTGGAGAAGGTCGTCGGTAACGAGGTCATTGCCAGGGTGATACGCGATGCGCGAGAACAGGTCAAGGCGGGCCACCGCCTGTCTGAGCCCCTGAGGGCCAGCAAGCAGTTTCCGCCGATGGTGGTGAGAATGGTAGAAATTGGAGAAATAAGCGGCCAACTGGACAAGACCCTGCTGAAAGTAAGTGACTTCTACGACCGAGAGATACCGCAAACGGTCAAGAAGGTCTTTGCGGCCTTCGAGCCGATAATGATAGTCTTCTTGGCCGGGATAGTCCTGCTGGTAGCCGTATCCATGTATCTACCCCTGTACAGCTCTCTGGGCCAGCTCGGAAAATAGTTGTTGTCTTACTTCTTTTAACTCTGTCCAAGAAACCGTATGGCAAAGAGCATACTATCAATAGGCATGGAAGTCGCTCAAGGCCCGACACACCTGGAGATAAGGCTGGTCGAGATGGCAAGCTCGGCTGAAGGACTTGAGATAACGAATTTCGCGGTGGTGGAACTGCCCCCCGGAGGCATACGTCTCCTGGGGCCTCGCCTGGAAAACCTGCTGCAAGAAAAAGGCTTCGAAGCAAAGACCATTGACGCCATTATACCATTCCCGTCCATAGACTACCGTCTGGCGTCCCTGCCGCCCATGTCAGGCTCCGACTTAAAAACCGCCATAGGCCGGGAGACCCGGAAGGACATAAAGTTCCCCCCGGAAGAATTGACGTCACACTATGAGTCACTGGGCGAGTCTGAAGAAAAGGGCGTGCGCAAAATCGAACTGCTGATAGCCAGGATACGGTCCAAGGATATGGAAGACCTTCTATCCATGGCCGGTGAATTCCACCTTAACTTCAGCACTCTGACGGTGGTGCCCGCCGCCATGCTCAATCTGCTCAGGATAAAGGACGACACCAAAGACGAGACACTGGCAATGGTCCACGCCGGCACCGAGAAGGGAACAATAGTTATCTACGACCACGGCAACCTCCGTTTCCCAAGAGAGTTCCCGTTAAGACTTAACACGGAGTCTCCGGAATGGTCCAAACGTCTCGTAGCCGAAATAAAGCGCTCCCTGCTATTCATAAAGCAACAGGCGAGGGGACTTGTGGTCAACAAGATACTCATTCTCGGCGATATGGTGCAAGCGAAAGCCGTTGCCGACACTATTACCTCCGAGACCAACATACCCACAGAGGTCTACGCCCCTCTTGGGCTTGACCTTTCGCCCCTGGGTGACAGGGTGCACGAATTCAGAGAGTCACTACCCGCACTGTCAATACCCCTTGGGCTGGCATGGAAAGGGCCCGACCACTCCAGATTAAACCTGATGTCCCAGCGATTGACCGCACAAAGGCGGGCCAACCGGGCGAAGTGGGCGACACTGTCGGTAGGCGTAATACTTATCTTAATCCTGGCGGGAAATTATTTCTTATTGTCAAGGAAGACGGCGCCGTACACGGAAGAATATAATCGCGTGCGGGGCGAACTTTCCATACTCAGGCCGCAGACACGTGAAATGAGAGAGATGCAGGATGAAAGGGACGCGCTGGACTCTCGCAACGTCTTTCTTGGAAAGATACAAGGTCCCGTTACCCCATGGAATGAGATATTGAGGACGTTGAGCCTCAGCGTACCAAAAGAAATGGTACTTAATTCACTTGACATAAAAGAGACGGAAACCGGCTGGACACTGAAACTTAGCGGACAGGTGGTCGGGCCGAACGCCAACCTGGTACAAGACAAATTCAATGACTTCTTCTCCCTTTTCCTGACATGCCCGGCATTGAGCAACGGAAAGATAGAGTCTCTCAAGATAGGCCCAATGTCGATAGCAGGAGCAATAGGGTCAAGGGCCAGCAAGCTTGATTTTACCATCAGCATGCACATAAGGCCTAATGAGGGCCCGGGTAGTGTCGCTAAAAGATAGGCTGGAGAAAATCCCGCAAAGCGTAAGGGTATGGCTGCCCATGATACCGATAGTCCTGGCAGCAATATTGTTGTACTTTCTGATATTGAACCCGAAGGCCCGAAACATAGAACAACTCCAGCGGGACACAAAACAGGTTCAAATGCAAGTTGATACGGAACGGCGACTGCTGGCGACCTTTGAGCCGCTTTCCGGCCAAGAGGCAGGCCGCATAAAGGTAACCAACAGGGCAATAAATAAACTGGTAAAAGAGCTGGTTTCCAGGGACGAAATATACAATCTGGTGGCAGAAAAAGCCATGGAGTGCGATGTCACCGGCGTGGCAATTGACCCGCAGCACCTACCGAGCAGGAAGAAGGGTTGACGTATACCGACGTAGAGGCCGATATGTCACTGATAAAGCTGACGTTTTATTCAGACGCGGAGTCTTTGAGCTGCCTGTTCGAGGATATCGAAGAAAGTAAGGCCATAATGGTAGACTCTCTTACAGTAACTAGGGAAGTACCCAAGCCAAGGGTAGAGGCCGTCTTCAGGGTCTTTGCAATGGCAGAGAAAAATAGCGGCCTCGTCCCGGGCCATACGTAAAAAACGCGCGATTCCGCGGAGGCCACCAGGTATGTCAGACCACGCGCACACAGAAACCCGTCTTGAAGAGGCATACGCGCTGCTGTCGCCCTGCAGGCTATGCCCCAGGAACTGTAAGGTAATGCGGCTTGAGGGCCAGAAGGGCTTTTGCGGGATAGGGCGTAACGCAGTGGTGTCATCCTCTGGACCCCATTTCGGTGAGGAAGCCCCTCTGGTGGGCCAGTGCGGTTCTGGCACCATCTTTTTCGCCGGCTGCAACCTGGGCTGCCTCTTCTGCCAGAACTACGACATAAGCCACCTACGCGCCGGCGAGGAGGTTTCGACCGAAAAGATTACCTCTCTGATGCTGGCCCTGGAGAAAAGGGGCTGCCATAACATAAACTTCGTCACCCCCACCCACGTCAGCCCCCAGATTATGGAGGCAACGCAGATTGCGCGCAGAACGGGCCTGAGCGTGCCGACGGTGTATAACTGCGGCGGGTACGAGTCCGTGGAGACGCTCAGGCTTCTTGAAGGCACCATTGACATATACATGCCCGATGCAAAGTACGCGGACCCCAAGTGGTCCAAAAAATTCTCGGGGGCTAAAGACCACCCGGAGGTAATGAAAGCGGCGCTGAAGGAGATGCACCGCCAGGTCGGGAATTTGGTAATACAAAACGGCATCGCCGTGAGAGGACTGCTTGTAAGGCATCTGGTCTTGCCCAATAACGTGGCGGGCAGCCGGGGGATAATCGATTTTGTCGCCGAAGAGATATCGCCCGATACATACATAAACGTGATGGACCAGTATTATCCGTGTTACAGGGCCGGAGAGTTTGGGGAGATAAACCGCCGCATCACCTATGAAGAGTACGAGGAGGCTTATGCCTACGCGAAAGAAAAAGGGCTGAGATTGGCAGATTAATCTGCTATTCTGCACCAAGCGAAGTTATGTCTTTACCGACAACTTTAATTAATCTTATAGGCCGGGGCTCTGCCCCCGGTAAGACCGACTCGCATTCTCATCCGCCATGGGTGACAGAGCACCCATGCTATAAAAGGATTATGTGAAGGTATTAATGTAGAGGTGCGTCTCAACGCGCCCCAAAAATGCAAACTTAGAAGATGACACCAAAGGAACTGCCCACATGAACATCATTGAACTGTTGAAGATACTAAAGTGGTCGCCCGTCAACATACTCTTATTATTCCTGCTGACCCTC
>JAUVQR010000237.1 GCA_030598065.1 Planctomycetota bacterium
CTTACAGGGGCTCTGGAACACGTAGACGTAGACCGCGTCATTAAGATTGCCGACTCGGCCCCTGACCTGCCGTTGCCAACCGAAAGAATCTTCAGTCCACCGGATACCCGCGTGCCTGTCCGGATAGCCGTGGCCAGAGACGCGGCGTTCAGCTTCTACTATGAGGACAATCTCGCGCTTCTTAGATTGTTTGGGGCAGAAATCATTCCGTTCAGCCCGCTTGTAGACCCTGAACTCCCGCCGGACGTCGACGCCATATACATCGGAGGAGGCTTTCCTGAACTCTACGCCGGTCAACTGGAATCCAACACCTCTATGCGGGACAAAATGCGCCAGGCCGCCGACCGCGGGGTGGTAATCTACGGCGAATGCGGCGGTATGATGTATCTCCTTGAAAGACTGATTGACTTTGAAGGCAGTTTATATAAGATGAGTGGGATACTCCCGGGTACCTCACGTATGGCCAGGAGCAGGCAAGACCTGGGATACGTTAACGTTAAGTCTCTGAATGACAACATCCTCTGCAAAAGAGGCGAAACCTTTAGAGGGCACGTCTTCCACTGGTCAACCCTCACCGACTTACCTGAGAGCACTATGTTTGCCTACGACGTTTCAAAGCCGGGGGAGCACGCAAAACCAGACGCGATTTCGAGGAACAATGTCCTGGCGTCATATACCCACGTACATTTCGCAGGGAAGCCGTCTATGGCCATGAGATTGCTTTGCTCAGCAAAGGGGATTAGAGTATGAAAACCGCTGTAGTAGTCATCGCCCACGGCAGCAGGGTAAAGGAGGCCAACAAGGGGCTTTACAGCGTAATAGAAAACCTGAGGGCCACCAGCAGGTGGGACATGGTTGAGCCGTCTTTCCTCCAGTTCGAACAACCGGACCTCCTGACCGCGGTAGAGGGTGTAATAAAGAGAGGCGCCGAGAAGGTTATCGTCGTACCCCTGCTGCTCTTTCCGGGCAACCACATGCTGAAAGATATCCCGGAAGAGATAGACCAGCAGAGGGCGCGCCATTCGGGTGTCGAGATAGTCCTGACGCGACACATGGGCATCGACAACAGAATCGCCCAGATAGTGGTAGAAAGGATTGAAGAGGCCACCGGGAACGGCAAGGCGGCCACGGCGCCACCGCAAGAATATACTGACCTGAAACCCCATGAGATAGAAGAAGAAAGTTTCAGGATACTTAGCCAGCTGGTAGACCTCCAGCAATTCCCCGAAGACTTCAGGCCCGTTGTCCAGAGGGTGGTTCACACGACAGGAGACCCGGAATTTGCCAGGACCCTGTTGTTCCACCCGGACGCGGTGACCTCCGGTGTTGAGGCGATAAAGGCAGGTAGACCGATACTGACAGACGTCACCATGGTGCAGTCGGGGATAGACAAGACAATCCTCTCCCGCTTCGGCGTGGAGGTCATTTGCAAGATATCCGACTCTCAGGTCAGGCAGGACGCCAAGAGCGCCGGAAGCACCAGGTCGGCCGCCGCCATGAGGTCCGCCGCAGACGCGGTATCAGGTGGGATAGTGGCCATAGGCAACGCCCCCACAGCCGTTACGGAGGTCATTAAGCTGATAAATGACGGAAAGATACACCCGGCCCTGGTAATCGGTATCCCGGTGGGGTTTGTCGGGGCCGTTGAATCGAAGGAGGAGTTGGCCGGCGTCCCGGTGCCCTTCATCACCAACCGTGGAAGGAAGGGCGGAAGCACCGTGGCCGTAGCCATAGTAAACGCAATCCTTAGAATAGCCAGGGAAAGATACGCTGAGCGAGATTAATCATAGTTACGGCTTTACTACCGGCACCTGCGCGGCGGGCGCGGCAAAGGCTGCCGCACAGGCGCTGGCACAAACCGCGGGCAAGGGTTCTGTGCCTGACAGCGTGACGGTGCCTACACCGTCAGGGATAACCGCCACGCTGGACATTCTTGAAAAGGAAGTCAAGGCCGGCTTATTCGCTCAATGCGCCGTCCGAAAGGACGCAGGCGATGACCCAGACGTCACTCACGGCTGCCTTATATTTGCCCGCGTCGAGACATGCCCCGAGACAGGCGTATTCATATACGGCGGTGAAGGCGTGGGCAGGGTCACAAAACCCGGACTAAGAATCCCCCCCGGCGAGGCGGCCATAAACCCGGTGCCCCGCAAGATGATAAGAGACTCCGTGAGCGACTTCATGGGGCGGGACACGGGCCTCAAGGTCACTATCTCCGTCCCGGAAGGGACGCAAATCGCCGAGAAGACGTTTAACCCCAGACTGGGCATCCTGGGCGGTATCTCAATAATAGGCACCAGCGGCATTGTCAGGCCTATGTCACTGGAGAGCCATAAGACCTCCCTGGTGTGCGCCCTGGACGTGGCCAGGGCAATGGGCCACAAGACTATCGTGCTTGTGCCCGGAAACCTGGGGGAAAACGCATTCATGCAGGCGTTCAAAGTACCCGCCGAACAGGTCGTACAGATAAGCAACTACCTGGGTTTCATGCTGACCGAGGCCCGAAAAGGCGGCTTCTCAAGGATACTGCTGGCCGGCCACCCCGGCAAGCTTGCCAAGTTTATCCGTGGCGACCTTGATACTCACAGCATGAAGTCCCCGCCCGCGATGGACGTCGTCCTCAGCGTACTTGAAGAGAACGGCCTTGAACAGGACGTCATAGAGTCCGTCAAGGACTCTACCACCGTAGAAGGCATAATACGGGGACTAAGAAGACGCAACCTCCTGTCCATGATGGGTGACATTGCAGATAGAATCGAAGACAAGGCAAAAGATTTTCTCGGCCCGTCGGTGGATACGGGAGTCGTGTTATTTGACATGGAAAAGGACGTTATCGGCATCTCCAGAGGGGCAACAGATTGGCAAAAAGGGTTAAGAACAACGTCGCCATAATAGGCTGCGGCCC
>JAUVQR010000086.1 GCA_030598065.1 Planctomycetota bacterium
AGGCAGGGTCAAACAGAGCTTCAATGGTTAATAGCGGTTCAACGATTCAATGGGTGGAGAAAAGAAATGGCAAAAAAAGTACCTAGTGATATAGAGATAGCTCAAGCTGCAAAGCTTAAGCCTATTCAGGAGATAGCGGCTTCCCTGGGGATTCAGGAGGACGAGACGGAGTGTTACGGGAAGTATAAGGCCAAGGTAGACCTCAGTATCCTTGAGAGGCTGAAAGACAAGCCGAACGGTAAATACATAGATATAACGGCAATAACGCCCACACCGCTTGGTGAAGGTAAGACCACGACAACGGTCGGTCTTGGGATGGGGATGAACAGGATCGGCAAGCAGACGGTGATAGCGATAAGGCAGCCGTCGCTGGGTCCTGTCTTCGGCATAAAAGGTGGCGCCGCGGGCGGTGGTTATTCCCAGATAGTGCCCATGGAGGACTTCAACCTCCACCTGACGGGTGACAACCACGCCGTCTCGGTCGCGCACAACCTCCTTAGCGCGTTCATAGACAACCATCTGATGCACGGCAATAAGATGGATATAGACCCTTACAGCATAACGTGGCCCAGAGTGGTTGACATAAGCGACCGGGCCCTGAGAAACATAATAATCGGTCTTGGCGGCAAGCTCAACGGGGTGCCCAGAGAGGCCGGGTTTGAAATCTGCGTTGCATCCGAGGTGATGGCGGTGCTGGCGCTGGCCACCAGCCTCAGCGACTTGAGGGAGAGGCTCGGCAGGATGGTCATCGGCAGCACGCGTGCCGGCAAGCCGGTTACCGCCGACGACTTGAAGTGCGGCGGCGCGATGACGGTCTTGATGAAGGACGCTCTTAAACCCAATTTGATGCAGACCATTGAGAATACGCCGGCCTTCGTGCACAGCGGCCCGTTCGGCAATATCGCCCACGGCAACAGCTCCATCGTGTCCGACCAGATTGCGCTGAAGTGTGCCGACTACGTGGTGACCGAGAGCGGCTTTGGCGCGGACCTTGGCGCCGAGAAGTTCATGAACATCAAGTGCCGCTATTCCGGTCTGATACCGAGCGCGGTGGTTATCGTCGTCACCATCCGGGCGATGAAGATGCACGGCGGCGTGGGCAAGATAGTGGCCGGTAAGCCGCTGCCCGAGGAACTTCTCAGGGAAAATATCTCCGCGGTCGAAAAGGGCTGCGAGAACATGATAAAGATGATTGAAAACATGAAGCTCTTCGGCATACCGTCGGTCGTTGCGATAAACGCCTTCCATACGGATACAAAGGCGGAGATTGAGGCCATAAAGGCCATCGCTAGGGAGTACGGGTCCGAAGACGCCGTTGAGTCCAACCATTGGGCGGAAGGCGGTGCGGGCTCGGAAGAGCTGGCGGCAGCCGTGGTCGCCGCGGCCGAGAAGCCGTCCAACTTCCAATTCCTATATCCGCTTGAAGCAAGCATAGAGGAGAAGATAGAGTCAATAGCGACCAAGATATACGGCGCCGACGGCATAGACATCGCGCCGGTCGCCGCAAAGAAGATAAAGCAGTTCAAGGAATGGGGACCCAAGTACACGGACCTTCCTATCTGCATGGCGAAGACGCACCTTTCGCTGTCTCACGACCCCATGCTGCTGGGAAGGCCCAAGGGCTTCCGCGTGCCTATCAGGGACATAAAGGCGTCGGTAGGCGCCGGGTTCCTGTACGCATTGCTGGGTGACATGAGGACGATGCCCGGTCTGCCGTCCAAGCCGGCAGGCGAGAACGTGGATATTGACACGAAGACAGGTAAGATAACTGGCCTGTTCTAGAACGCAAGCGCTGTAGTACTCTACAGTGCTACAGCGCTTGCTCTGCGAATCTGTATCGGCGATCCGCCCGAGGTGGATTTTAGCCTTTTATTTGCCAGCCTTTATCTCTCAGTACGCAATCCTTCCGGTTCAGAAATTCGTTTACAATATACACCAGTCATGGTATATTCCGGGCTTAGATATTGCGCTAAAGGGACTGTCAGAAAAGGTCTTACGCTGCATGCCAAAGGTAAAGGCCCTGGTGCTTCGCACGGCTGGGACTAACTGTAACGCGGAAACGGAGTACGCCTTTGGAAAGGCCGGGGCCGAGCCCCGGCGAGTCCACATAAACAGGATTCTTGAGAAAAAGGGCCGGGTACTTCGTGATTACCACATCCTGGTCCTGCCGGGTGGGTTTACCTACGGTGACGATATTGCCGCAGGAAAAATTCTTGCCAATATCCTGCGGTTCCACCTGCAAGAGGATATAAGGGAATTTCTCCAGGAAGGAAAACTCATCCTCGGCATATGCAACGGCTTTCAAGCCCTTGTCAAGGGCCGGTTGCTGCCCACTGTAGATGGCGGTGGCCCGCAGGAGGCAACCCTTACAGGCAACGACTCAAACAGGTTTGAGACCAGGTGGACGTATCTCAAGGCCTGTTCCGGGAAGTCGGTATTCGTGGAGGAAGGGCAACTTCTGTACCTGCCGGTCGCGCACGCGGAGGGCAAGTTTGTAACCAGGGACGACGGCGTGCTGGACAGATTGAGAAAATCTTCTCAGATTGTTTTCAGGTACGTAAACGAGAAAGGCGAGAGTGACGGGTTTCCCTATAATCCAAACGGTTCTGTTGACGACGTCGCGGGGGTGTGCGACCCGACGGGGCGCGTTCTCGGCATGATGCCGCACCCGGAGCGGTACGTTGAGGAGGTACAGCACCCGCACTGGCAGAGACAGGTTGTGGGAAAATACCCGGAACCGCACGGGATACAGATCTTCCGAAACGCGGTAAAGTACGTTGAGAAGAATCTTCTATAGAGGAGTGGTGGACATCGATGAAGAAAGAGATACTCACTAAAGAACCGCCTGTAGACCTGCGGCTGATGGAAGAGGAGCTAAGCTCTTACGACCGAAAGATCACGTCCGGAGACCTGATTGCCCTTCTGCAAGAGACGCAGGACGCTTACGGGTATCTGCCAAGGGAGGCACTGGAGTACATGTCCGAGAACACGTCCATCCCTATGGCCAGGATATTCGGTGTGGCTTCATTCTATTCCCAGTTTTCCTTCATACCCAAGGGCAAATTCACCATTAAGGTCTGCCTGGGTACGGCCTGCCACGTTCGGGGGGCGGCAGCGGTTATGGAAGAGTTGGAGCACAATCTTAATGTAAAGGAAGGTGATACCACCAAGGACCTGAAATTTACGCTACAGTCGGTGGCGTGTGTGGGGACCTGCGCGCTGGGCCCGATAGTGGTGGTTGGCAGCAGCGTGAAGGGCGGCGGCGCGTCGTGTTGTGACAGTCCGCTCGGCCAGAAAGTGGCGCTGGGAGACAAGTTTTACGGACAGGTGGCGCCTGAAAAGATAGAAGAGATACTGGATAACTATAGAGAGGCATAACCATGGACAGACTTACATCCATAGACGAACTTGAGGCGCTGAGGAACAGACTCAGGAAGGAAGAGGAAGAGGCCCGGAAAAGGTCTACGGTTGTGGTCTGCGGTGGGACCGGTTGTGACACGTTTGGCGGCCATGCCATATACGATGCCTTTGAAGACCTGGTAGAGAAACGCCAGCTCCATGACAAGGTAAGGGTAAAGAAGACGGGGTGTCAGGGTCTGTGTGAGAGGGGCCCCCTGGTCAATATTCTGCCCAAAAACATCTTTTACCAGAAGGTCAAGGAACAAGATACCATCAAAATACTTGAAGAGACCGCCCTTAACGGCGGTGTGATACAGAAACTTTTATACTCCGACCCCGGTACCGGCCAAAAGGTCGTATATCAACAAGATATCCCATTTTACAAGAAGCAGCACCGCATAGTGTTGAAGCAGAACGGGATTATAGATCCCCTGAAGATTACCGACTATATTGCGGTCGGCGGTTACTCCTCTCTGCAGAAGGTGCTGACCAAGATGTCCCAGGATGACGTGATTAAGGAGATAGAGAATTCCGGTCTCAGGGGCAGGGGCGGAGCAGGCTTCAGTACCGGCAAGAAATGGGGCTTTGTTAAGAATGCACCCGGAGACAGGAAATACGTGATATGCAACGGGGACGAGGGAGACCCCGGGGCCTTTATGGACAGGTCGGTGCTGGAAGGTAACCCCCATTCCGTAATCGAGGGCATGTTGATAGCGGCCTATGCCATGGGTTCACAGGGTGGCATTTTTTACGTACGCGCCGAATATCCCCTTGCCGTCAACAACGTTCAGATTGCTATAGACCAGGCCAAGGGACTGGGTCTCGTTGGGGAGAATATCTTAGGCTCCGGGCTTAATGTCGAGTTAAGGATAAAGAAGGGCGCCGGCGCCTTCGTCTGCGGTGAGGAGACGGCCCTTATCGCCTCCATTGAGGGCAAAAGGGGCATGCCACGCACGCGACCCCCGTATCCGGCAATCTCCGGGCTCTGGAGAATGCCGACCTGTATAAATAATGTAGAGACACTGGCCAATATCGCCCCGATAATTGAGAACGGCGCGGAGTGGTTCTGCAACATAGGGACAGAGGGCAGTAAAGGCACAAAGATATTCGCCCTGGCCGGAAACGTGAAGAACACCGGTCTGGTAGAGGTGCCTATGGGCACGACACTTAGAGAGATTATCTTTGAAATCGGGGGTGGTATTGCCCGCAAGAGGGATTTCAAGGCGGTGCAGATTGGCGGCCCGTCCGGCGGTTGTGTGCCGCTGGAGTATCTGGACACCCCGATTGATTACGAGTCTCTTCAGAAGGTGGGCGCCATTATGGGTTCCGGCGGTCTCGTTGTTATGGACGAAAAGACTTCCATGGTAGGGATGGCGAAATATTTTATGAATTTCATACAGGACGAGTCCTGTGGGAAATGCGTCCCCTGCAGAATCGGCACCAGGCGTATGCTTGAGATTCTGACCAGAATTTCTGATGGACACGGGAGAAGAGGAGACGTAGAATTGTTAGGTGAGATGGCACATAAGATAAAAGAAACGTCTCTTTGCGGTCTGGGTCAGACCGGGCCGAATCCCGTTCTGGCTACCATAAGGTATTTTAGGCACGAGTACGACACCATGATCAAGGGCGAGGGTCATTAGAAGACCGGGTGGCAACCAGAGACTTTCGGTGCCTGAGAGGGGTTGTAATGAAGATTATCGCGCTGGCCGGTACAAGCAGTGAGGCCGGGAAGACCACCGTAGGCGCTTTTATTATAAAGGCGCTCGGGAACGTCTGCGCACTCAAGGCTACCGTTCAACACGAAGGGTCGTGCCCCAGGCATAGAGACACCTCCTGTGACGGCTGTTCTTCAGACGCTGATTTCAGTATAATCACGGACCCTAAAGTCATCTCAGAGCCGGGCAAAGACACGGCCAGATACCTCGAAGCAGGTGCCCCGAAGGTGGTCTGGCTTCAGACTAATTCTGATTGTGCTCAGGAAGGTATACGTAAATCCCTCGAACTCTTTGACGACGAGGCCAGCGTGCTGGTTGAGGGCAACAGGTTCATCACTGTGGGAAATGCCGACCTGGCAATAATGGTCGCACCTCAGGACCTGCAAAAGGTGAAGCGTTCGGCCGTTGAGATATTCGACAAGATAGACCTGTTGGTCCTAAACCGGTGGTCGGGCGTCCCCGAAGAGTTTTTGGAGTCTACAAGGAAGCGGCTGGAATCTATGGGTTGCAAGGCGCCGGCGTTGGCCATCGACCCGTATAACCCGGAACCGGCCGCGCGAGACGCGTTACTGAACAGAATTAGAGAAGCTATCAATCCTCTCGTGGGCGTGATGCCGTAAGCAATACCTTTTTTGTTCTTCTGAAGACGAAGGTGATATGAAGAAGAGATGGACATACCCACCTTCCAACGAAGCGCTTCAGGCTAGCCTCGTAGCTAGCTTAAAGATCTCTACCCTCCTTGCGCGACTGCTGATTAACCGGGGTATAGACGACCCTGCCTCCGCCAATGCGTTTCTCCAGCCGAAGATGACACACCTTTCGAATCCCCGTGAATGCCCGGAGATTGAGAAGGCCGCCAGACGGCTGGCCCGGGCGGTAAGGAACGGCGAGAGGATAGCCGTGTACGGCGATTATGACGTGGACGGCATAACCAGCACGGCGCTCCTCATACAGTTTTTCAACCTTCTGAAGGCAAACGCCACCTGGTACATACCTCAACGGATAGAAGAAGGCTACGGCCTGAACCGGGAGGCCATAGAGAGACTGGCTTCGGATGCGGTGGACGTAATAGTCACCGTTGATTGCGGGATTACGTCGACAGTCGAGGCGCAGATAATCAGGGACAAGGGCATAGACCTCATAATTACAGACCATCACGTGCCGGGAAGTGAATTGCCGGAGGCGTTGGCGATAATAAACCCGAGGTTGCCCGGCTCCGCGCAGGCGTTCAGGGAGTTTTCGGGCGTCGGACTCGCGTTCAAGCTGTGCTGGGCCCTGGCGGAGGTGCTGTCAAAGCAGAAAAAGGTGGCGCCGGAGTTCCGGGAGTTTCTGCTGGATGCGATGGGGTTGGCCGCGCTCGGGACTATAGCTGATTCGGTGCCCCTGGTCGGCGAAAACCGCGTGCTGGCAAAGCACGGCCTGACGGCCCTGAGCAATTCCACGCATCC
>JAUVQR010000106.1 GCA_030598065.1 Planctomycetota bacterium
ATTTGTTTATCTCCTTATAAATAACTACACCGCCTTTTTGTGGTGGGTGGGGGCCGGCACCACTGGGCCCCGCCCCCCTGCCTTTCTAGATACTGACTGCTAGGCCTCCCACAAATTAACTGCAATCCTTTCCTGTAACGTGGGCGTACCGCCATTGCTGCTTACGCCCCGGCCGTCTAGGCGCCTTTGCACCCGGGACATGCCAGGGTCTCATCGCTGCAACTCTTGCGTACATGTGCAACGTCTTTTCCCTTGCAGTCTGGACAGACCATGGCCTTCTCAAGCGGCATCATGCCCATGCCCTTGCAGGGTGTGGCCTTCTCGCCACGAGAGGGACATGCTGCCCTTGCTGGCTCTCTTTCCACCGCTGCAATAACCTTCTCGCACTTGGAGCAGTTAAGTTGTTCCAGAGAGCACTTCTCGCAGGCGTGCGCAGTGCCTTTGTCCTTGCAGTCCGGGCAGGACATGATCTTCCCAAGCGGCATCATGCCCATGCCCTTCTTGAGTACGTCTTTATCCACACAAGTAGGGCATGCTGCCTTTATGGATTCCCCGGCCAGGGCCGTGCCGCTATAATCCGTTGAGATAGCGCCCAGTGCCAGGATACCCAACAGGCATCCCATAATTACGCCGATCTTCATTGCACTCCTCCTTACTCCTTTACTTAAACCGACACACAACCGAGATAACACGCGGAAAGAGGCGTCTCTGTCGTTCCTCACCTCCTTCCAAAGACGTTCAGCTCAGACTTATTCAGGCCGCAGCACTTCAGGGAACGCTTTGCTGGTGTACGGGTGGCCGTACTGGATGTGGGCTTAGGCTTCCCACGTCTCAGTGAATAAAATACGACCAGTAGCGCCATAATGCACAGCAGGCCTCCAAGTATTACACCGAAACTCATCTGTCTTCCTCCTTAAATTTAATAAGTACTGCCTTGAATCCGTATCGCGGTGTCCGCGCCATAGCCCAGGGCCTTTATGACGCCCACAAGTGTCTCACCGGCCGCGCTCCCCTTTATGGTGGCTTGAGCAGAGGTAAAGTCCACGTGTGCCTCTTCGACACCGGCCACCTCGAGGAGGGCTTTTTCTATCCGGCCCGCGCAGGAGGCGCATCTCATCCCCGTTATTGCCAGGCTGATTTTTTGACCATTTGCGTGCATATTGGCAATCATCCTTTTTGTCGCGGTTACGCGCCTATTTCCCGTAATTTTTCAGGACCTCTATAATCTCCTCTATCTTTTCCTGCTTGTCTTCTTCCCCCCCGGAACGTATGGCCTCTGCCACGCAGTGCTCGAGGTGTCTCTTGAGGATGCGTTCCTGGACCCTTGCGATGGCGGAGGAGATGGATTGGAGCTGGGTAATTATGTCCACGCAGTACCGGCGGTCATCAATCATCTTTTGAATGCCCCGCACCTGGCCCTCTATCCTTCTTAGACGCACTATGTCCTCGGTATGCCTTGTTCCTAGTCTTTCAAGAGTTCCCTTTGCCATTATCTGCTCCGAATGTGTTAAAGGCCTACAGACCGTCATCATGGGGGCTATGCCTTACCCCCCTACCCTAATAGGAATATACCATACCCCCCTAGGCTATGCAAGGGGAAAATCCCGGCTGTCCCAGAATATTTTTTACCGCCCCCGGCGATTACCGTTAGAGTCTTTCCGAAGTTTTGATATATTATGCAGGCATGAAGAACATAACGTTACCGGTACAGGGGATGCACTGTGCGTCTTGCGTGGCGACCATTGAAGGCGCCGTGAAGAAACTGCCCGGCATCAAGAAGGCCATGGTTAATTTTGCCACGGAGAGCCTGTCACTGAGCTACGACGAGAAGTCGCTGGGTCTGGATACGGTTCGAGAGGCCATAAAGGGCGTGGGTTATACGCTGGTCAGCGCGGGAGCTGAATCTGAAAGTAAAGGCCCCGCGCTTCACGACCACCATGCCATGCTTAAAGCGAAAGAACTGTCGCTGCTGAAGACAAAGCTCATAGTCGGTGCGGCGCTTTCTTTTGTCGTTTTTATGTTCAGTTTTCCTCAATGGTTTGTCTTTATCAAGCTGATGCCGGAGATGGCGCGTTTGTGGACGATGTTTGCACTGACGGTGCCGGTTCAATTCTGGGTCGGCTCGCAGTTTTACAGAAGCACCTGGTATGCTTTGAAGAATTTGCGCCCTAATATGGACACGCTGATTGTTATCGGCACGGTCTCCGCATTCACCTACAGCTTTGTAGTCATTATCATGACCACCCTGAATATTGATATATTTGCGAAAGTAGGGGCTGCCAACGTGTATTTTGACACGGCGGCGATAGTCGTTTCCTTGATAATCCTGGGGAAGTATCTGGAGGCAAAGGCCAAGGGTAAGGCGTCGGAGGCCATCAAGAAACTGGCCACACTTTCGGCGAAAATGGCGCTGGTCGTCAGGGACGGCAAAGAAGTGGAAATCCCTAGCAGCGAGGTTGCGGTAGGCGACGTCATTGTCATGAAGCCCGGCTGGAAGGTGCCGGTCGACGGCGTAATTATTGAGGGGAGTTCCACTATTGATGAGTCCATGGTCACCGGCGAATCGATGCCGGCTGACAAGAAGTCCGGCGATGAGGTGGTCGGTGCGACAGTCAACAAGACCGGAGCCTTCAAGTTTCGCGCCACCAAGGTAGGAAAGGATACGTTCCTGGCCCAGGTCATCAAGCTGGTGGAAGAAGCCCAGGGTTCCAAAGCGCCTATCCAGCGACTGGCGGACAGGGTGTCTCTATATTTTGTGCCGGCGGTCATTCTGGTCGCTATTATTACTTTTCTTACCTGGTTGTTCTTGGGGCCGGCGCCCGCGTTTATCTTTGGCCTTGTCAACTTTGTCGCCGTTTTAATTATTGCCTGTCCCTGCGCGCTGGGCCTTGCAACGCCTACGGCGATTATGATAGGTACCGGAAAGGGCGCGGAGAAGGGGATACTCATCCGGAACGCCCAGGCCCTGGAACTTGTGCACAAGATAAAAGTCCTGGTTATGGACAAGACCGGCACTTTGACCAAGGGCGAGCCGGCTGTGACTGATGTCGAAGTATTTAACGGCGCCGACAGAGAAGAGGTTATAAGGATGGCGGCAAGCCTGGAGAAGTATTCGGAGCATCCGATTGCAAGGGCCGTTCTGCACTTTGCGTCCTCGCCCGGCAAGAACCCTTCCCCGTCCCCGGATGAGACGGCTAAAGAAGGACTCCGGGAAGAGCAACCGGCATTGTTGGAGGTTAAGAACTTTTCCGCGGTGCCGGGCCACGGCCTTAAAGGAGAAATCTCACTTGGAGACGGCGCGAATAAGGTGTTGCTGGGCAACAGTAAATTGATGAAAAGAGAGAATATCAACTTAAGCAGCGCCGAGCTGCAAACGGTAAGCGCCCTGGAAGACCAGGGAAAGACCGTGATGATCTTGGCGTCAGGCGGCAGGCCTTCGGGTGTTATCGCCGTAGCTGACGTGCTTAAAGAAGATTCCCGCGCGGCGGTAGAGGCTATCATGAGTATGGGAATCACGCCGCTAATGATAACCGGCGACAATCAAAAGACAGCCGAGGCAATTGGCAAAGAAGTTGGCATAGAAAAGGTAATAGCCGGGGTCTTGCCGGAAGATAAAGCTAAAGAGATTAAGAAGTTACAGGCGAAAGACGGCATTGTAGTCGGGATGGTGGGCGACGGCATAAACGACGCGCCGGCCTTGGCACAAGCGGACGTCGGTATCGCTATGGGTACCGGAACGGACATCGCCAAGGAGGCGGGCGAGATTATCCTGGTGTCCGGTAATTTGTCCGTGTTGGTGGACGCAATAAGGCTTTCCAGGGCGACCCTGAGGATTATCAAGCAAAACCTTTTCTGGGCGTTCTTCTATAATGTAGCATTGATCCCCATCGCCGGTGGTGTCTTATATCCGTTCTTCGGTGTCTTACTCAATCCGATTTTTGCCGCTGCGGCCATGTCGTTTTCATCGATATCGGTTGTACTTAACTCCCTACGGCTAAAAAGATTTCGATGAACGCCCGGTAGACGCCGATTATGGAGGAACCCGTCAGGGCGGAACGACAGTATCACCCGCTTTTTTGAGAAGAATAAGAAGCGGTATGAGTTTACCTAAGCCGTCATTCTGAGTGCAAGCGAAGTCACGCCTGAGGCGGAGAAGCCATACTACATACAAAACGCATATAGCATGGGTGCTCTGCCACCCATGTTTATTGTCACAATACATGATTTGACCGGGGACAGAGCCCCGGCCCTATATAAGAATTAAAATGTGTGATGTGGCGATCGAATCATTCCATAGGCGAAGAATCTGGCCTTGAGATTCTTCGGTTGGTTGACTCCACACATTTAGGCGGACTACCTGTCCCCGTGCGTTTAAATAATATTCAAACGTGGCAGCAAGCTACCACGCTACATACAAAATAAATGGCCTTTATGTAGGGGCAGGCCCCCGTGCCTGCCCTTGACATTTCCACGGGCAACCACAGGGGGTTGCCTCTACTACGTCCGATACGGAGATCGGACGCTACGAACTGAGGGCAAATTGCCATTCGGAGCTTAAAGAGCTGTCATTCTGAGTGGCAGGGTCTTGCCGGGCCACCGGCCGAAGGCGCTTTCCAAACTAACCGGCAGTTTTTTGCAGCCGAGATGTTTGGTCTATTTTTACTACAAGCCCAAGGCGACGTGTACCCGGCTCCCCGTACCCTAAGCTGGCAAAAAAACTTTTATTTTCTGTTGACTTGGAATGCTCACCCGTTCAATTTGTCAAGGTCAAAGGGGTGATGGTGTTCCTTTCTTCTTGACAACATTGGGAATTTTGATAGCATTGTTTTTATAAGGAAAGGCAATACTTTTTGTTTTGTTTGGGGGAAAGAAGAGATGAACGCTAAGGATCTGGCGAGTTTCAGGAAGGTGTTGCTTTCCGTCAGGGAAAAGCTGGCAGGCAACGTGAACTCGATGGAAGATGAAGCGTTGAAGAAATCCCGGCAGGATGCCGCCGGGGACCTTTCCAATGTGCCTTTCCACATGGCAGACCTGGGCACGGACAACTATGAGCGTGACCTTATGATCCACCTCATCCAGAACGGTGAGGAGGAGTTAAAGTCCATAGATGCGGCGCTGGAAAAATTAGAAGACAAGACGTTCGGCATCTGTGAGATCTGCGACAAGAAGATTACCAAGGCTCGCCTTATGGCCCGGCCTTACGCGAAACTGTGCCTGGGGTGCCAGCAGATGGAAGAGTTGGAGGCCGGTGCACAATAGGTTGTCGGGCCCTTACGGGTTTCTCTCCCTGGTGGTCCTTTCAGGGGCCGTCTTAGACCAAGCGAGTAAGTGGGCCGCTTTCAAGTACATTCCGGAACTTCACCCACACGCCGATGCCGTTAAGCTCACCTTTTTTCTCAATTTGTCGCTAAGCAGGAACGAGGGCGGGGTGTTCGGTGTTCTCAAGGGCGGTGGCCTCTTGTTCGCGGCCCTGTCCGTACTGGCAATTTTTGCGATACTCTGGCTCTACGCCAGATCGGAGCGCGTTAGCACCGTAACCACGATTGCCTTGGGGGGTATACTTGCCGGCGCGGTCGGGAACCTGATAGACAGGGTCTGTTACGGTTACGTGAGGGATTTCATAGACCTGCACATCGGAGCCAGGCACTGGCCGACGTTCAATCTGGCGGACTTGCTGATATGTGTCGGCGCGGGCATTATGGTCTTATGTATCCTGCTTCCAGCTCCTCCTCGACCTCGGACACCTCAGGATTAGTCAGGAGCGCCCTGTATTCCTCCAGCAGTTCCAGCGTGGTGCGCCCGGGTTTTCCGTCTCCGACTACGCGGCCGTCTAGCTTGACCACCGGTATTATTTGAGCGGCCGTTCCGGTGAGGAAGCATTGCTCGGCTATATACAGGTCATACCTTGTCAGGAAATCTTCTCTCACCTTTATGCCTTTAGCCTTCGCGAG
>JAUVQR010000130.1 GCA_030598065.1 Planctomycetota bacterium
GGAGCCGTCCTCCTCCTGGTTCTTTTTGAGGAACGCAACCGCCCTGATCACGGACCCATGGTTTACGTCAAATCCCACCCTGCCGAACCAGTCAAGGCACCTGCCGGTGACGTCACTGGTGGAGGGGTCCAGAATCGCGCCAAAATCGGCAAACGGTATGTGATTCAGGAATTCCTTGTTATTATCCTTGTCAAAGGCGCCCCAGCCCCCGTCACCGCACTGCATACCCAGCAGCCAATTCGTACCCCTCAGCAGCGCGGCCTCCTTGCCGACCCCCGCTACCAGCGCGATACGCTGAAGACCCATCATTACAGCGGCAGAGTCGTCCGTATCCGGAAACCATTCGCAGGCGTACTCGAAATACCAGCCGCTCGGCTCCACCTTGGGGTTCTTTATGCACCAGTCCCCGTAGTTACGGACCTCTTTACTTAGGAGCCATCTGCCGGCCTTGATAAGCTGAGGATGTTCCTTGTTCAGCCCGGAATCGTGCAGCGCTATCACCGTCCAGCCCGTGTCCCATACCGGCGACGTGCAGGGCTGCATACGAAGACTATCCTCTTCCTCTATCTTAAGTAGCTCTACTTCACGGAGTTGTCTCTGCATCTCCGGGTGGTCATTGGAATAACCCAGCGCCTTCAGGGCAAATATGGTGTTTATAATACCCGGCCATATGGCGCCAAGACCCGCCGACTTCTCCTGACGCGATATGACCCAGCGAGTGGCCTTCTTCACCGCAAGTTCCCTGAGCCAGTGTATGGGCCGTCTCTGGTACCGCTTGAAGAAATGGTCTATGTTTATAAAGAAGTTGTACCAGGTCAGGGCGGGCCTCTCCCAGTCTATATGGTCTTTAGCGCTTTGCCTGGGTTCCGCGTAAAGCTCGTCCATGTTGAAACCGACGTCTACCCTGTAGTTGCGCGCCTGTACGATAGTGAGGGGGACGACTATACACCTTGACCAGTATGACATCTCGTATATGCTGAACGGAAGGATGGTAGGAAGGAGTATCGCCTCCACCGGCGTGGCCGGCGCCCACTTTGGGTCGAGCTGTTTGAAGATAGAGAGATATATCTTCATAAAGGCGTTGCACTCCATAATCCCGCCAAGCCCGATGATGCACTCCCTGACCTCCTTCATAAAGGGCTCATCGGGAGAATATCCGACAAGCCTGAGCGCAAAATACGCCTTTACAGAGGCGCTGACCTCACTGGGGCCGTTGGCGTACAGGTTCCACCCGCCGTCAGGGCACCGCTTGCTGAGGATGTAGTTTGCCGCCTTCCTCTGCTGGACGGCATCCACCTCACCGCCTGATGCCGCCAGGGAGTGCATCATCAGGATGTAATCAGCGGTAAGGGTCGCATCGGCCTCCAGCTCCCCCACCCAGTGACCGTCCGGCTTTTGAGTACCCAGAAAGAAGCTCTGGGTCTTTTGAATGGCCTTTTCCAGGGCCGAAGCGGGCGTTTCGGGGAGGAAATCTTTGGGCACATTATACGCAAACCTGTCCAGAACGGCCCGCGGGATGGTGCCGTTCGAGCCGACGCCTTGCCAGCGCATGCTAATTCTATCAAGTAATCCAGGATTCAGGTCGTCCATGATGCAGTAGTATAAAAAACACGTGAGAAAAAATCAAGGCTGAGAAAAGACCACAAAACGGGTATTACCCTTCATCTCCCCCTCTTCAAGGGTCTTTGCCCGTCTATGCCATGAACGCGCTTATGGCGTCCAGTGTCATCCATATCTTCATGGCAACATATATAATACCGGCTATGTAAACACTAAAGTCGGCCAGACCTACAAGACCCACGGCCGCCAGTATCGCTATTATAAAAGGAATAGCAATAGAAATACCCAGGGCGGCGCAAGCGCCCGACCTGTAATACGGGTAAGGCCATAAGAACAACAGATTGGCGAGCCCCGGAAACGGTGTCAGCCAGGTAACGAGTATCATTATAAGGAACTTACCGAACCCTACGTTATTCGCCCTTCCCATCTAACGCCTCCGGTCCTTGTGAAGTGCAGTGAAGTGCCTGTTGTATTGCCCCTGAGACCTTTTCACCCTCATATTCAAGTGTCTCTATCTTATGAAGGCGTTTACGGCATCAAGCGTCATCCATACCTTCATTGCGATGATAATCACGACCGCGATAATAAAACTCAGGTCAGCCAGGGCTACCAGCCCGACCCCCGTCAGTACAGATATCACAATGTAACAAACAACCGAAATGCCTATGGCGGTAATCGCGCCTGACCTGTAATAGGGATAAGGCCATAAGAAGAACAGGTTGGCCAGTCCCGGAAAAGGCGTCAGCCAGGTAACGAGTATCATTATAAGGAACTTACCGAACCCTACGTTATTCGCCCTTCCCATCTAACACCCCCGGTTCTTAGTGTCCGAATCCTTCCGCCACTATCTTAGGTTGTGAACGCATGGATAACTTCGTCGGGGTATCCGCCAGAGGCAGATAACGTGTCCCTGTGAGTCTTAAACCCCTTCCCGTAGGGATAATTTTCGCCTAGGCGAATCTCAGCCAAAGGCGGATCTGCCTCCGGCATGACACCTCCAGTGTGACATGAACTATCCCTACAGGACCCCCTTCGTAGACGGCACGCCCTTGACCCTCTCGTCCAGACTTACCGCTCTCGCAAGGGCTTTAGCAAGGCCCTTAAATATGGCCTCCGCGACGTGGTGGCTATTGGTGCCGTATGGCACGTTGACGTGGAGGTTGATTGCGGCGTTTATGCACAGTGCGTGCAGAAACTCCTCAACGAGTGGCGCGTCAAAGCCGCCTATCTTTTCCTTCGAGAGTGGTGAGTTAAACACGAGTGCGGGCCTTCCTCCAACGTCTACGGCCACGTTTGCGATTGCCTCCTGCATGGGGATGCTTGCGTCGCCAAAGCGCACTATACCCTTCTTGTCCCCAAGCGCCTCCTTCAGGGCCTGTCCAAGGCATATGCCGACGTCCTCCACGGTGTGGTGGTCATCCACCTCGTGGTCGCCCTTCGCCGATACCTTCAGGTCAAACAGTCCGTGCCTCGAAAAGAGCTCCAGCATGTGGTCGAAAAACCCCACGCCGGTAGAGCCCTCGCAACGGCCCTCGCCGTCCAGTTCCAACGTCAGCCTTATTTCCGTCTCCTTGGTTTTTCTGACTATCTCCGACCTTCTCATTCTATTTCCCCGCGCCCTTCTCCGTCTCACATAACAGCTCGGACATGGCATCGAGCATGGTGTCTATCTCGGCCTTTGTACCGACGGATATCCGCACGCAATCCTCAAGCCCGCGGTAATTGATGTGTCTTATGAGTATATTCTGCCGTCTTAACAGTTCGTATATCTCTCCGGCGGCAGTTACGTCCTTACACCGCACAAACACGAAATTCGCCTGAGAGGGATACACGAAGAAGCCCATCTCCCTGAGTGACTCGGAGAGGTAGCTCCTTATCTCCCTTATCTTGTTTACGTTTTCCTTCAGGTGTTGCTGGTCGTCCAGGGCCGCAACAGCGGCCGCCATGCTGAGCCGGTTGACGTTATAAGAGTCTTTCACCCTTATAAGTCCGTTTATAACCTCCTCCTGGGCGATGCAAAGACCCAGCCTCAATCCCGCCAGACTGTACGATTTTGACAACGTCCTCAATATTATAACGTTCGGGTTGTCCTCCACCAGTGACAGGCAGTTCGCGTCCGCAAAATCTACGTAGGCCTCGTCAATTACAAGCGCCCCGTCCACCCGTTTGGCCAGCCGTGCCACCTCATCGGGCCATACCATCGTCCCGGAAGGCGAGTTCGGGTTGCAAAGGAAGGTCACCTTCGCGCCTTCCACCACTATGTCTTCCGGCAGTGAGAAATCCTCACCGAAGTTGACCTCCACCACCCGGGCGTCCTGTATATCCACCAGGACTTTATACAAGAGATACGTCGGGTACGGGAATACCACCTTATCACCCGGTCCGGCAAACGCCCTTGTAATAATCCCCAACAACTCGTCGGAACCGTTACCCACCAGCACCCTTTCCGGGCACGTACCGAACACCTCTGCGGCCTTTTTCCTGACCTCGGTGGCCATCGGTTCGGGGTAGAGTCTGAGACCCGTGCCGGCGGCCTCCTTAACGGCGGCCAGCACCTTCGGAGACGGCGGGAAAGGGTTTTCATTGGTATTAAGCTTTATGATACCCTCGTCCTGCGGCTGCTCGCCGGGTACGTAGCCCTCCATCCTCTCTATGTTGTCACGAAAAAGACTCATTTTAACCGCATCCTCACAGATTGTGCGTGGGCCGGGAGGCCCTCCGTCTCGGCCATAGTTATAACGTCCGGGGCGGCTTCTATCAAGGCCTCCTTTGAATATGAGATTACGCTCGACCGCCTCATAAAGTCGTTTACCCCCAGGCCGGAGAAGAAACGCGCGGTACCGCCCGTCGGCAAGACGTGTGAGGGTCCCGCTATATAATCTCCAACCGCCACCGGGGAAAAACTGCCCACGAATATCGTCCCGGCATGCCTGAGACGCGGCAGCATCGCCTCCGGGTCCTCCAGGTGCAGCGCAACGTGCTCAGGGGCGATTCCGTCTGCAATCTCCACCGCTTCATCCATGTCACCGGTCACGACCATAATACCCAGGCTCTCAAGGGACCTTTCCGCAATCTCCTTGCTTGAGAGTTCTGTAAGCTGTTTGTTTATTTGCACTTGCACGTCTTCTGCCAACCGGCTCGACGGCGTTACCAGTATCGCCGCGCCCGGATGCTCAGCCTGAGACAACAGGTCTGACGCGATAAGCGCGGCGCCGGCCTTCTCGTCGGCCAACACCACCACCTCGCTGGGACCGGCCAGCAGGTCTATGTCAACGTAGCCGTATACCTCCTTCTTTGCCATCGTGACGAAGACGTTTCCCGGCCCGACAATCTTGTCAACCCTGGGCACCGTGCCGGTACCAAAGGCCATGGCTGCAATCGCCTGCACGCCGCCTATCTTGTATATCTCCTTAACGCCCGCCTCTCCGGCCGCCACAAGCCTCTCCGGTGAGACCTTTCCGTCCTTTCCGGGGGGTGTACACATAATGACCCTGTCAACGCCGGCGACGCGCGCGGGGACCGCACA
>JAUVQR010000022.1 GCA_030598065.1 Planctomycetota bacterium
CTACGCACTTTTTCTGAGATGGTTTATCAGGTTAAGAAAGGGACAACAAGATGAGACTCTTTGCAGTTATAATTGCGTTCCTGTTCTTCCATGCATCAGTGTATAATGCCTACGCGCAGGAGACACAACAGGAGACACGAAGTAAACGGTATGGCCTGTGTCCGCTTGTTCAGTGGATACACAGGGCATGCAGGGTTTGCAGAGTTCGCACGGCATAAACAGTAGACATGGTTTAAGCAAAGCACACACATCGCATGGTTTGACGGCAAAGGCCGGGCATCATGGCCATGATCATGACCGCCCTGACAGCTACGGGCCGATAGGCGTTATGGGGAGTCACGTCCACCAGGCCGGTACGTGGATGGCGTCGTACAGGTTTATGTATATGGACATGCGTGGGAATCGGGACGGCACCCGCCACGTAAGCACGGGTGAAGTCCTTAATGACTTCATGGTCAGCCCGACCAATATGCAGGTGGAGAAGCACGTCTTTGGCGCCATGTATTCGCTGACAGATGACCTTACCGTGATGGCGATGTTCCCCTATATTCGAAAGTCGATGCGTCATGTGAACCGCATGGGAGTTCGTTTCACGACCAGGTCGGATGGGATAGGCGACTTCAAGCTGATGCCACTCTACGCCTTTTTCAGGAAAGGCGGGCACAGTTTGCATTTAAATGCCGGACTGAGCCTTCCGACAGGCTCCATCCACAAGAGTGACGACACGCCGACCGGACCGGATCAGAGGCTGCCTTACCCCATGCAGTTGGGCTCCGGCACGTTCGATCTGTTACCGGGTGTGACCTACCTCGGTCAGACGGAAAGCTGGTCATGGGGCGTTCAGCCGATGGGTACGATACGGCTTGGGGAGAACAGCAACGACTACACGTTGGGAAACAGGTTTAACATAACCGCCTGGGGCTCTAGAGTGTGGACGGACTGGCTTAGCACGTCCGTCCGAATAGACGGACAGGTATGGAGGAATATCCGCGGTGACGATCCAAAGCTTAACCCAAGGATGGTTCCGACGGCTGACCCTGACAGGCGTGCGGGAGAGCGCGTGGACGTCCTGTTGGGTGCGAATTTATACGCGCCAGAAGGAAGGCTGAAGG
Source organism: Planctomycetota bacterium (assembly GCA_030598065.1). Taxonomy (GTDB): domain Bacteria; phylum Planctomycetota; class Brocadiia; order Brocadiales; family Bathyanammoxibiaceae; genus Bathyanammoxibius. The sequence goes on from JAUVQR010000022.1 coordinate 1,113, forward strand.
GTAATATGCTGTCGGTTGAGGGTGGATTTCCGGTTTATCAATCACTGGACGGCCCGCAGCTTGAGACCGACTAGCGGTTGACCGTGGGGTGGCGATGGGCGTTTTGAGGTGTTTGTCATTTATTATTACCAGATTTCAAGTGGTGGTTTTTTGTTTGGATGTGTTTTGTTCAGAAGCTAAAATCGGACGGTTTGTGGACTGTATAACTGTATAAGTGAGCAGGGGAGACGATAGTGAAGAGTATCACTGATAGAGAAATACTGGAACTCATTCACGAGGGTATTGACCTGGCGTCCATAATGGCCAAAGACCCCAGGGTGACCCGAAAGAGGCTGAAGGAGTTTTTTGGTAAACTTGGCGGTCTAATCGGCGTTGAGCCCGGCATGGACACAAACATGGACACAAAGAAAAGCGGCAAGCCCACGCTCAGGGTCTCCGGGCATATCCAACTCGATACAGACGGCGCGTCCCGGGGTAATCCGGGGAAGTCCGGTATCGGCGTGGTGGTTCTCGACGGTGAGAAGAACATACTGGCGGAGGTCAGTGAATATATAGGGGATGCGACAAACAACGTTGCCGAATATAAGGCGCTTATAAGAGGTGTGGAGAAGGTGCTGGAGTTCAGCCCGTCGAGAGTCGACGTCTTTGCCGACAGTGAGCTGATGGTCAGGCAACTAAACGGCCGGTATAAGGTAAGGGCGCCTTCAATACTACCCCTTTACAACGAGGCCAGGAAGCTTCTCGGAATGCTCTCTGAGTCTAAGGTACAATACGTCCCGAGGGAGCAAAACTCACTGGCCGACGCCCTTGCGAACAGGGCTATAGATATGGTGGGTGACTGAGGGGATTGGCATATGTATAGTGCCTTCGGGTGTGTGGGATGACCTTTTGTTCTTGACAATGTCTGCAAATCGAAGATATTATAAAGGTTTAAGATTTGAGGCAAGGAAGGGAGGTGGAAATCTTAGTAAGGGAAACGATGACACAACAAAAAACACTTGTTGTTCCCGCAAGATATCTGCGGGGGCAAGGAGGAAAATAATAGATGATACACTATTCGTGTGATATGTGCGGTCAGATTATACAGACCGAAGATGAACTGAGGTATGTGGTAAAGATAGAGGTGTATCCCGCAGACGAGACAGACGAAGAACTTGACGGTATCGACGACCCTAAACATGATATGGCAGAGTTCAATATAGGAGAGGAAAAAGAGATAGAAGAGGAAAAAGAGGTTGAGGAGGGGCCTGAAGACGAAGAGGATGACATGGAGTACAGGACCCTTCGCTTTGATCTGTGTTCCGAGTGTCATAAGAGATATATAAGAGACCCGCTATTTGTGAAGAGCCACAGGAGCCGCTTCTTTGATAACTAGACAAATGTTGGGTCTTTCCCTTCCAAAATAGACCCCGCTGGATAGTTCTTGCCTGGTCAGGTTTTTCGCAAGCAAGCCCAAGAAAAGTATGGTGATGACGTTAGCTGAGAAGATTATTGCGGTGCACACGGAGCGAGACAAGGTCCGGGCCGGCGAGTTCGTCTATGCCGGAGTGGACTTTTGTCTCGGCAACGACATAACCGCCCCGATAGCCATAAAGGAGTTTGAAGGGGCCGGTATTGACAAGGTGTTTGACAGGAAAAGAATAGCGCTTGTGCCGGACCATTTTACCCCTAACAAGGACATAGCCTCGGCCGAGCAGGTAAAGACGCTGAGACGGTTCGCCAGGAGGCATCAGATAGAGAATTTCTTCGAGATAGGCAGGATGGGGATAGAGCATGCGCTGTTACCGGAGGCGGGTCTTGTGCTGCCCGGCGAACTGATAATAGGGGCCGATTCCCACACGTGTACGTACGGGGCGCTGGGCGCCTTTGCCTTGGGTGTGGGGAGCACCGACCTGGCGGCCTGTTTTGCGACCGGAAAGGTGTGGTTGCAGGTGCCCGAGACGGTCAGGTTTGTGTTTAACGGCGAGCTGCCGCGCTGGAGTTCCGGTAAGGACGTCATTCTGTACGTCATAGGGGACATCGGGGTGGACGGCGCGTTGTACAGGGTAATGGAGTTTACAGGCCCGACGATCTCCGCACTGCCTATGGACGACCGCTTTGCGATATGCAACATGGCCGTAGAGGCGGGTGCGAAGACCGGGATTATCGCGACAGACGAAGTAACAGAAGACTACGTCAAGGCCCGGGCGAAGAGGGGTTACAGGCCGTATTATGGCGATGACGTCTCATCTGAGATTGAGACACGCACTTACGACGCCTCAAAAATCTCGCCGCAGGTGGCGCTGCCCAGTTTACCGTCAAACGTGCGCCCGGTGGAGGAGGTCTCCGACATAGAGATTGATCAGGTAATGATAGGTTCTTGCACGAACGGTAGGATATCTGACCTCAGGGTGGCTGCGGGTTTGCTTAAGGGCAGACAGGTGCACCCGTCGGTAAGGCTTCTTATCTTTCCCGCCACGCAGGAGACGTACCTGATGGCGGTGCGGGAAGGCCTGATGGATATATTTGTCAGCGCGGGGGCTGCGGTGTCTACCCCCACGTGCGGACCCTGTCTGGGCGGTCATAGCGGGGTACTTGCCGAAGGCGAACGCTGCCTGGCAACGACCAACCGCAATTTCCTGGGCAGAATGGGTCACCCGAAGAGTGAGGTCTTTCTCTCGAATCCCGCCGTTGCGGCCGCATCGGCCGTTACGGGCAGGATTACTCATCCCGAAGAGCTGGCATAGCGCGGCCCGGGACAGTTGTATTTTTTTCTTCATGACCATGATGTAGTAAACCAGTTTTGTACAGGGCAAATTTTCGTACTTTTTTTCGTTGAGGAGCAGCATGTCAGAGAAGAAATACATCGGCCTGGACATTGGTTCAGTCAGCCTTAAGGTGGTGCTTGTAAACGATAAGAAAGAGGTTCTAGAGGAGCATTACATTCGGACACACGGGCAGCCCCTGGAGACCACGCTGAAGGTCTTAAAGGGTGTCTATGACCGTACCCCCAGGGAAGAGATAAAGGGTATGGCCAGCACCGGTTCGGGCGGGAAGCTTCTCTCTGAGATATTTGGCATATACTTTGTCAACGAGGTCGTGGCGCAGAGTAAGGCCACGGCTACCTATCATCCGGAGGTCCGTAGCATTATAGAGATCGGAGGCCAGGACTCGAAGCTGATGCTGCTTGAGCACGACGAGTCTATTGGGCAGATAAAGGTGGCCGATTTCGCTATGAATACGATGTGCGCCGCGGGCACGGGGTCTTTTCTGGACCAGCAGGCTTCGAGGGTAGGCATTGCCATCGAAGACGAATTCGCCGAGCTGGCGTTAAAATGCAAGAACCCGCCCAGGATTGCCGGCCGGTGCAGCGTATTTGCCAAGTCCGACATGATACACCTCCAACAGGAGGCCACCCCTGTCCACGACATCCTTGCCGGCCTGTGCTACGCAATGGCTCGGAACTTCAAGAGCGCCATCGCCAAGGGCAAGGAGATGGCCAGGCCGATTGCCTTCCAGGGCGGTGTGGCGGCCAACAAGGGCATGATAAAGGCCTTTGAGGATGTCCTTGACCTGGAGCCGGGGGAGCTGATCATACCAAAACATCATGCATCGCTGGGTGCAGTCGGGGCGGTCCTGATGCTGATGGAAAAGGGTGAAGAGAACGGCTTTAACGGCCTGGGCGCCCTTGAGACGTATCTGAACGATAGAAAGAGCGATATCGACCTGCTGGAGGCCCTCCAGGGCGACAACTACGAGATAGTGACTGAATGTACGCCCCTCAACGGCCGGGAAAACGTAGAGGCCTATGTCGGTGTTGACGTGGGCTCTATAAGCACCAACGTGGTCGTAATAGATAAAGACAGGAACGTGCTGGCCAGACGTTATCTGATGACGGCCGGAAGACCGCTGGAGGCGGTGACCAAGGGTCTGTTCGAGGTCGGAGAGGAGATAGGCGACAAAGTAGACGTTCAAGGCGTCTGCACCACCGGCTCCGGGCGCTACCTGACCCGCGACTTTATAGGCGCCGATATCGCGAAGAACGAGATTACGGCCCATGCCAGGGCCGCCGCAAACGCCTGCCACGACGTGGACACTATATTTGAAATTGGCGGACAGGATTCCAAGTACGTCCGGATGGAAAACGGAGCTGTGGTGGATTTCGCCATGAACAAGGTCTGCGCGGCGGGGACGGGTTCGTTTCTGGAAGAGCAGTCCGAGAGACTTAACATCTCTATCAAGCAGGAATTCGGGCAAAAGGCGCTGGACTCATGCGGCGGATGCAGTATGGGCGAGAGGTGCACGGTTTTTATGGAATCGGACGTCGTGCACCATCAACAGAAAGGCGCTGCCAAGGACGACCTTGTAGCGGGTCTCAGCTATTCTATAGTGCTCAACTACCTCAACAGGGTTGTGGAGGGCCGGAAGGTGGGCAACCGCATACTCTTCCAGGGTGGCGTCGCGTATAACCGCGGGGTCAAGGCGGCGTTTGAGGAGGTGACTGGCAAAAAGGTCATCGTCCCCAAACATCACGACTGCATGGGCGCGATAGGCTCGGCGATTATCGCGATGGAGGAAAGGGACTGGAAGAAATCCGGGTTCAAGGGTTTCGACCTGCGGGACAGACGCTGCGACATAGGTTCCTTTGTGTGCAGGGACTGCTCCAACATCTGCACGGTCAAGAAGGTAGAGATTACGGGCGAAGAGCCTTTATATTACGGCGACCGCTGCGGTAAGTTCGAAGACACGGGGAAGCCGAAGAAGGGCAAGGGGATTCCGAGGCTGTTCAGGGAGCGCGAGAAGGCCCTGATGAACTCGTATCCAAAGGACAAGCCCGACAAACCGAACGGTATGAAGGTGGGTATACCGCGCGCGAACATGTTCTTTGAGCTTTACCCGATGTGGAAGGGCTTCTTTACCGAACTGGGCTTCGAGGTGGTGCCGTCCAGTCCGACCAACCCTGAGCTGATAAAGGAGGGTGTGGAGAATATAGCCGCCGAGACATGCTTCCCCATAAAGGTGGCTCACGGACACGTGATGGACATGTTGGATTCGGACGTTGACTACATGTTTATACCGAGCGTGGTCAACTTCCCGAACGACAGTACGAAGCTGGTTCATTCCTACATGTGCCCGTACGTGCAGGGTCTGCCCTACATGATTCGCTCTGTCCCCAAGTTTGCCGAGAACGGCAAGAAGTTCAAGGTGCTTGAGCCGGCGTTTCACATGGAATGGGGAGAGGAACACCTAAAGGACATATTCCGTGGGATAGCAAGGGACATCGGCCAGGGCGGAGAGCGCGTGGAGACGGCTATTAAGGTGGCGCTGGAGTCACAGCAGAACTTCTGCGACACGCTTAAAAAGCGTGGCGAGGAGGTACTTGACAACCTGAAGGAAGATGATATCGCGCTGATTATAGTCGGGCGTTCGTACAATTCATGTGACGAGGTGGTCAGCGTCCGCATCCCGGAGAAGCTTAGAGAACTCGGTGTGCTTGCAATACCGATGGATATGATGCAGCTCAACATCGAGGAGATTGGGGAGGAATATCCTCATATGTATTGGAGGTCGGGACAGAGGATTATCGCGGCGGCGAAGCTAATCGGCAGGGATAAGAGGCTGTTCCCGCTTTATATAACCAATTTCGGCTGCGGCCCCGACGCCTTTATTATTAAGTACTTTGAAAAGGAGTTGTCCCATAAGCCGCAGTTGACGCTGGAGATTGACGAGCACAGCGCAGACGCGGGAATAATAACCCGCTGTGAGGCGTATCTCGACAGCCTGAAGAACTTCAAGAAGGCCGAGAGGTACGCAGTCGAACCGCCGAATACTACCAGCCTGAGTAAGGGCGCGAAGACGTCCCGTAAGGTGTTTATACCGTATATGGATGACCACATTTACCCGATGGCCGCCGCCATGGCGTACTGTGGCGTCGATGCCGAGGCGCTGCCGATGCCGGACAAAGAAAGCCTTGATATAGGCCGTAAATTCACCTCCGGCAAGGAGTGCTACCCGTCTATCCTGACCACCGGCGACATCGTAAAGAAGGCTACCAGCAAGGACTTCGACCGAGATGGCAGCGCGTTCTTTATGGCCACGGCGTACGGGCCGTGTCGTTTCGGGCAATACAATAGATTCCACCGCATGGTGCTTGATGACCTGGGCATGAAGGACGTGCCTGTAATCACGCTTGACCAGGACAAGGACTACCAGGCAAATATGCAGTCTCTGGGTACGAATTTCAAGAAACTGGCCTGGCGGGGGATTTTGCTGGTAGACTACCTACAGAGGATGTTGAGAGAGAACCGCCCTTACGAGCTCAATAAAGGCCAGTGCGACGCCGTGTACAACCACTACGTGCACATGGGTTCCGAGTGGACCAAGCAGGGTAAAGACCTGCTCAGGGTAGCGCAGAAGGCGAGGGACGCCTTCTTGAACATACCGGTTGACCGCAGCATACAGAAGCCGCTGATAGGCGTCATCGGTGAGGTATATGTCAGGAGCTGCGCGTACTCTAACAACTTTGTGGTGAACCGCATCGAGGCGCTGGGCGGTGAAGCGGTTCTGCCTCCCTTTGAGGAGTGGATAAACTACATAGGCTACTGCAGGCGAGAGGACTGTTTAAGGGAGAGAGAGTGGGGAGGCTATCTGAAGGAACTGATAACGGATCTTATACAGCGGTGGCAGGCCTTCAGGAGGGCCAGGCCGTTTCGCGGCCATATAAGGCGCTTCTACAGGGAGCCACCGTCGAGACATGTCATCCATAAGGGGAAAAGATATATACATGACTCCTTCAGGGGTGAGGCCATCCTTAGCATGGGGAGGGCCGTGGAGTATGCCGAGGAGGGCGCTGACGGCATAGTGAACATGGTGCCGTTCCACTGCATGCCGGGGACGGTGGTCAATGCCCTGCTGGAGAGGTATCAGAAGGACTATAACGGCATTCCGGTCATAAAGATGGCCTTTGACGGCCAGGAAGAGACCAACGAGCAGACCCGCCTTGAGGCCTTTATGCACCAGGCGCATCAGAGGATGGAATCGAAACTGGGCACAAATGCAGGTCGTAATGGTGGCAGTAATGGGGGGCATTAGTTAAGGTGCGTGGACGGTGCTGGAAATTTGGCAATAACATAAGTACTGACCACATCATCTCCGGAAGATTCCTTCACACCTCTGAACCGGCGGCCCTGGCGGCGCATTGTATGGAAGATGAGCGCCCCGAGTTCCCGAAAGACGTAAGCCCCGGTGATATTGTGGTAGCTGGTGATAACTTTGGGTGCGGCTCTTCACGTGAGCATGCGCCGATTGCGCTCAAGGCATGTAAAATAGGGGTGGTAGTCGCATCGAGCTTCGCCAGGATTTTCTTTAGAAACGCCATCAACATCGGCCTCCCAATAATAGAAAGCGACCAGGCGGTTAGAGACGCGGAAGAGGGAGATGATATAGAGATAGACATGGACGGTAGCAGGATAATAAACCACACGCGCGACAAGACCTACAACTTCGAGCCCTTCCCGCAGGAAATAAAGGACATAATAGCCGCGGGCGGTCTTATGGCGTACGTGAAGAAGCAGATGGGGATAAAAGGCTAAAGCGCCACGCCTTGACCACTCACCGTTGGCTCGATGTGCTAATTAATCTATTCCCTTCCCGTGCCTGCTGTATAGATACAGATATTCCTGTGCGTAGCCTGCATGTGGGCCGAAGTGCTCGCGTGCGAAGGCGTGTATGGCCTTGTTTGGCGTCGGTCTGCCCTTGAAATACATGTCCTGCATGACCCGCTTTATCCATCTGTCCACCGGGAAGGCCTCGCTGAAGCCCAGGGAGAATAAGAGGACGCAGTCCGCCACCTTATCCCCTACTCCGTCGATTTGCAAAAGCATTTTTTTTGCGTCGGCATACGGCAGGTCCCTGAGTGAGTTCAGATACGGGTCGTCCACCCGTTTACCGGCTTCAAGCACGTACCGTAACCTGAACCCAAGTCGCACCTTCTCGAGCCCCTTTCTGTCAAACCCGGTATCCGGTCCAGGGAAGGTGTTTCCTTCTATGCCGTCCAGTGACGTTTCTTCTCCGTATTTCTCGGCAATCCGCTCGACACATAACCTTATTCGTGGGATGTTGGAGGCCGATGAGCATATATATGATATGAGACACTCCCAGGGGTCTTGCCTTATTATTCGAAGACCGTAGTATTTCTTTACAGCATTCTCTATGTGCTTTTCCCTGCTAATGGAACATAGTATCTTATCGAGGGGCTCATCAAGAGAAAAAAAGTGACGGATGTATTCAGGATTTACACCCTGAAACTCGATGACGTCATCTCTTTGTCTGACCTTGAAGAACTTGTTTCTTGAATTTATATAATACCAGCCGTCGATCAGTCTCAGCCTGAAGAATTGTCCACATTCCAGGGTGTGTCGTAGATGAAAATCTCTGGCTTCTGTCTGAAGTATTTTGCTTTTTTTCATGTGACTATGCGAAGCATCGCACTTAACCTGATAAGAGACAACGGGATGCAACCTATTATACAGAGCGTTGTGAGGGTTGTCATAAGTATCGTTAGGCTCAGTACTTAGAAATACATAAAATCCTTACTCCAAAAATAGCAAATGACGGTAACGTTGAACAGTAAATTTAAAAAAAAGTTTAAGACTTTGGAAACGTTGCAATCATATTGACAAGGTGAACCTTACAGGGTTTTGGTTTTTCGTAAAGGCGAATTGCTTCGCAGTTCAATGAACTTTGGTTTTGACACAGAGCTATTTTTTGATATGCTCCTTCTCTAATTCAACTTCGTTGGAATGCCTGCCATTGGAGCTGCCCGTTGTGGTGTGTAGGCCTTTTTGGGCGTCTGTCCAAGAAGGCATAAAAGGTTGTTTGCTGTTCTTTCTCTGTAGTGCTGAAAACCGTTAAGTTCTCTGGTCTGTTCCTGCTGATTGTCTCTGGGTCTTTAGGCAATCACCATTGACAATTTTCTTCCCTGGGGGGGGGCACGTGCCGGTAAGTTGCGAGACGATATGGGTCGAAGCACTTAAGAACATTGAGGGCAAAGTAAGCCCGGCAACCTATAGTCTCTGGTTTAGAAATACCAGACTTTTATCAGCAAAAGATGGTTGTTGTACCATAGGCGTCCCGAATTCCTATACCGCCGTTTGGCTCCAGAGGCACTTTATGTCTGTTGTAGGCGAGATTCTGCGCTCCTCGTTGAAAAAGGACGTCAACGTGGAATTCTCCGTAATCAAGGGGCGCCCCGCCAGTCACACGGAAGATGCCGTAAGAAAGGGAGGCAAGCGGAAGCCGGCGCAGGCTGTGAAGCGTTCGGCGGTTGCCGGCAAGGCCAACCAGAGGGTTCTGCGGCTTGAGGACTTCGTAGTCGGTCCGTCCAATCAGTTGGCCTATATGTCTGCCATGGAGATGTTACAGTCTCCCTCACGGCCGTTCGACACCTTGTTCATATACGGTTCCGTAGGTCTGGGCAAGACCCATCTGCTTCAGGGTATACAGAACCACGTCAACTCGAACGGTTGTTCAAACAAGGCCATCTACATGCCCGCCGAACACTGGACAAATGAGTTCATTTCCGCCCTGAAGACAGGACGTGTCGAGGACTTCAGGAACAAATACAGGAGGGCGGACGTGCTGCTGATGGACGACGTGCACTTCCTTTCAAACAAGAGCGGCATCCAGGAAGAATTCCTTCACACCTTTAACACGCTATATCACTCGGCGAAGAGGATAATCTTCGCGAGTGACGCTCACCCCAAGTTGATAAAGAAGATAAAGGAGAGCCTTGCCAGCAGGATGATGTCCGGCATGATCGCCGAGATACGTCCACCGGATTATGAGACATCCCGGGAGATCCTGAGGGCCAAGGCTGAGGCGGCCGGAAACGAGCTGCCGAGTGAAGTGCTCGGGTACATGGCGGAAAGACTGAAGGAAAAGAGCGTAAGGGAATTTGAAAGCATGCTTACCGCCGTCACCGCGGTCTCAGCGGCATATAAGAGGAAGATAAACATCTCACTGGTAAGAGAGGTGCTCTCCGGTTTATCGAACAACAGGTTGAAAAAGGTTAGAATTGAAGATATAGAAAGATGCGTGAGTGAGCATTTCAAACTGTCTCCTGAGGACCTGCGGTCTTCGAGGAAGAAGAGGTCCCAGGTACTGCCCATCCACTTGTGTTGTTATCTTGCCAGAACCCTTACCAGGGCGTCTTATCAAGAAATAGGGGACTATTTCGGCAACAGGCGCCATACCACTTGCATTGCCGCAATCAAGAAGATAGAGTCAAGGATCAAGAAAGACAGTGAGTTTTGCGATCTTGTGGAACGACTCTCTGACGCGGCGAGAAGTGGCCGCACTTAAGAGCTTACCGGGGGTCGCGGCCGACGGTCAAGTGGGAACACACGCACGACTGACGTCACACAAAACGCCGCTTTTTAACCGTACATGGGCCACGTTTTCTTGCCGTTTATGGCCTTAGCAGACGGCCAGCATCGATAAGCCATAAGTCACAGGATAACGGAGGGAGCCCAAAGCCATTGAACACCGTGAGACGGCTCAGACAACTGAGAGGAGCGATAATGAGGCGCGGTCTGGACGGTCTCATAGTAAGCAACATCATAAACGTACGCTACCTCAGCGGCTTCAGCGGTTCGGAGGGGA
>JAUVQR010000050.1 GCA_030598065.1 Planctomycetota bacterium
AGTCTCCACCCGCTCCATGGTTTCTCCTGCCCGGAAGATTTTTTAGGAAGGTGTCTCCTCTGTCTCCTAGGGGGTTGTCCCCTCCTCAGGCTTTACTTCCTCCTGAAGAGATGAGCCCTCTGTATTCTCGGTCTACTGAGGGGTTGTCTCCGCTTCAGGCTTTACTTCCCCCTGAGAGGCCTTGGAGACCTGCTTTATGCTCAGGCCTAATTTTCTTGCCGGGGCGTCGAGCCGTATTATTTTTACCTCTACCTCATCGTCTATAGACACCAGTTCCTGAGGGTCGGCTACCTTTTTGTCGGACATCTCCGAGATATGCAGAAGTCCCTCAATCCCCTTCTCCAGTTCGACAAAGGCGCCGAAGTTTGTGAGCTTTGTAATCTTGCCGCTTACGACACCGCCGACCTGGTATTTATTTGCTATGTCGCTCTCCCACGGGTCTTTCTCCAACTGCTTCATCCCGAGCGCTACGCGTTTCTTCTCTTTGTCCACCGACAACACCACCGTCTCTACCGAGTCGCCCTTTTTAAGCATCTCCGCGGGGTGGGCTATCTTCTTAGACCACGATATGTCCGACACATGGAGAAGCCCGTCTATCCCTTCCTCTATCTCTATAAAGGCGCCGTAGTTGGCCAGATTCCTGACCAGTCCGGTAACCTTCTTTCCGGGCGGGTACTTTTCTTCTATGCTGTCCCAGGGGTTCTCCTCAGTCTGTTTCATACTGAGGGAAATCTCCTGTTTGTCCTTATTGACCTTTAATATAAGTACCTCAACGCTGTCCGCTATCCCCACCATCTCCGAGGGGTGGTTCACGCGCCTTGTCCAGGACATCTCCGATACGTGGACAAGGCCCTCTATGCCGTCTTCCAGCTTAACGAACGCCCCGTACGGCATTATATTGACCACCTGCCCGGTCACCTTGGCCCCTACCGGGTAGCTTTCGTCCACCTTTGTCCAGGGACTTTCCGTCTTTTGCTTGAGGCCCAGGGCAATCTTTTCCTTCTCCTTGTCTATCCCCAGTATCCTTACCTCTATCTCCTCGCCGATGTTCACCATCTCCGAGGGATGGCTTATGCGGCCCCAACTCATGTCCGTAATATGGAGAAGACCGTCCAGACCGCCCAGGTCAACAAAGACCCCGAAGTCTGCTATGTTTTTCACCACACCCTTGCGGAGATCCCCAACGTTTATCTCTCCCAGAAGCGCCAGCTTCAGCTCTTCTCGCTCTTCCTCCAGAAGTCTTCGGCGCGACACCACAATGTTTTGTCGGGCTTCGTCTATCTTTAGAATCTTACACGTCATCTCTTTGCCTATATACGCCGAAATGTCTCCGGGCGGCTTTATGTCTATCTGAGAGGCGGGCAGGAAGACCGGTATCCCAAGGTCGACCAAGAGACCGCCCTTTATCTTCCGGGTGACAGTGCCCGTCACAATGTCGCCCTCCTTGTATTTTGTAATAACCTTCTCCCAACCACGTATACGGTCAGCCTTTCGCTTCGAGAGTTTTATCAATCCGGAGTCGTCCTCTATCGCCTCCAGGAGCACCTCAACCTCGTCTCCCACCTTCAACTCCGAGAAGTTATCAAACTCTTCATTAGGTATAATGCCCTCTGATTTGTATCCACAATCGATTATCACGTCTGAAGGCATGAAGGCGAGAACCTTGCCCTTAAGTATAGAGCCCATCTCAAAATGCCTTATGGAGTCCGCGTATACCTTTTCTATATCCTCAAGCAGGCGGGTGCCTATCGCCTCCTCCACCTCTTTTTCGATTTCCGTTTCGTCTATCTCGTATTCTCTGATAACGTCAACTCTAAGCATTTATCCCCTTCTCTTTTAAATTAAATTAACACTTGCTCTTTAGAAAATCCTGAAGCTTCAGCATGCTCGAAGCCACGTCCCTGGTAAACTCTTCCGTAGAACCGTTACAGTAAAGAGGCCGGCCAAACGCCACCTTGACGGGATGAAACCTGAAAAACTTATTCGTCCTCGGCCATGCCTCAAAAGCGCCGTGTATAACGGCCGGCACCACCGGGGCGCCGGACCTCTTCGCAATCACCGCTACACCGGGGTGGATATCGCCTATACTACCATCCTTCGTTCGCGTCCCCTCGGGGAACATCAGCACTATCTTGCCCGCCTTTAAACGCCTTATGGCCTCCTTCATCGCCCCGATGTCAACCCTGTCGTCATTAAGGGGAAAGGCGTTGAGGGACTGTATCAACCAGCGAAAAAGAACGCTCTTGTGGAAGAGCGACCGCCTTGCCATTATGTTTATCTGACGCAACAGCCCGACACCTATTAGCAGTGGGTCCATGTAACTCTGATGATTGCTGACTATCAAGACCCCACCACGACAAGGCACGTTATCCCTGCCAAACGACCTGTACCTCAGGAAGGCGGGAAACATAACCCGGAGCAACGCGCCCATAAAACCGTACCATATAGCCCTTAGAACTTCCACGGCATCCCGATATTCTACTTGAGGGCTAAATTTTTTTCAACAGTTGTTCCACGACCTCTTCAACACTTAACCCCGTTGTATCAAGGCTGATAAAGTCAGGCCCGCTACGCAGGGGAGAGGCCTTACGGGTACTGTCCCGCAGGTCCCTCTGTTTTATATCCTCAAGCATCCTCTGATAAGTAAGATTCTCGCTGCCCGGTATAAGCTCCGCATAACGCCTCCTGGCCCTTTCCTCGGGACGGGCGTCAAGGTAAAACTTCCTGTCGGCCCGGGGGAACACGACGCTACCCGTGTCCCTGCCCTCCACCACGACGTCCGACCCGGCCGCCGCCGCCCTCTGCAGCTCCACCATGCGCTTTCTTACTTCCGCTAGGCCCGCAATAAAATGAATCTTTTCGGTCACATCGGGAGACCTTATCTCCCCGGTTACGTCCTCGCCATCTACAAGGACGCGGGGGCCCTCATGACCGCCGTCTATCTTTATATCCGTCTCTCTTACCAGCTTGCTGAGCCCCGCCTCGTCTTCGAGGTTCGCCCCGACCTTCATCGCCTTCCAGGTGAACGCCCTGTAAAAGGCACCCGTATCCACGTAACAGAAACCCAGCCGCCCGGCAAGGGCCTTGGCCACTGTACTCTTCCCTGACCCTGCAGGTCCGTCTATAGTGATAACCAACGGCTTAACCTACCAGTTTTAAAGGTATATAAGCGGGCCGCGTAATCTAACAGAAGGCAATACCTATTTCAATAAGATTCTACCGCCCTGGGGGGCCGCAATAACGCGGCTAAAATGAAAGAAAGACAGGGTACCAGAACCGCACCGCACTGCCCGTATGCCCTACAACAGCTAGTACCTGGCCATTTTCCTCATCCACCACTCCGCGGCCAAACAACCAAGGACTATTATGAAGAGGAGCCAGCTATCCCACAAGGTGTACGTCTTTCGCCCCAGAAGCCTAAACACCTCCGGATTTTCAAGATGTAGAGACCCATAGATATCTGATACGGGGAGTCTGAAGTACCTGCCACCGGACGCCCCCGCCACCCTCTTCAGAAGGGTCTCATCCACCTTTAGCTCACGAAGTTCTTCCTTCTTTGAGATGACACCAAAAAGGCCCGACGCCTCGCCCAGCTCACCCATGTCAGTAAAGGCCCTTACCCGCGCCCTGTAGAAGCCCGCCGGGAGGTCTTTGTAAGAAAACCGGACCTGGCCCCTGGAGTCCGACTCCATGGTCTTTTCGAGGACCTTTTCCCCCATCTCGGCATTTACCACCTCCACCGCCAGCTGCGCGCCCGGGAGCGGCTTGTAGTCACTACCAAACACCTCTGCCTTCAGGTGGACCTCTTCGCCCGGCAGATATTCCTCCTTCTGCGGGACGACGCGGACAAGGTCCAGTTCAGGGTCCTTTATCAACCACCTGATGGCGTTATTCCAGAATTTCATGTAATGCCTGTTGCTGCCACCCTGGGCGACGGATAAAAAGTTCCATTTCCACGAACCGTCGGTCAGGAGGGCCATGGTCCTGCCCTTGCCCACGTCCCTAATCGCCAGGACCGGTCTCTTATACACCGGGTGCAGGCCAAGCGCCACGGCCCCTTCCTTTACGTTACCGACCATGTTGCAGCCCTCCAGCTCGGGGAATTTCTCCCACACATGCCGGTTCCTTGCGTCGTCATACTCAAGGGTTGTTATCGGGTGCGTGCGCCCCTCAGCGGTCAGCACCGGCCTGAACGATCCGGTGTCTATACGGTCACCCGCTTCGTCCAGGTCAACCGGCAATATGTCCTCAACAGGCGTGCGGTCATAACCTCCATGAGAGAAAGAAAGGTCGCCGCCCACCATTATAAACGCCCCTCCCGTCTCCGTGACAAACTCCCGTATGTTGGCCATATAGTAGGAAAAACGGAGATAAGTGGAATCATAGGGTCGGTAATCAAAGTTCTGGAAGATTACCAGGTCAAAGCTATCCAGAACCTGGGTAAAGAGTTCTTCCGCCGGGAAGGGGATAAGGCTAAGCTCATGGCTTGCGGCCTCCACAAGGTCGTTCGGGGTACGCAGTATAAAAAAGGAAATCAGGTCGACGCTGGGGTCTTCCTTAAAGATGCGCCTTAGAAACAACTCGTCCCATGACGGCCTTCCACAGAGATGTAGCACCCTTATCTTGTCGCGTATGACGTGTAGGAGCACGCTGGCGGTGTTGTTCTCCGAGACAAGCTCATCGGCGAGCGGCGGCACCGTGACGGTATAGAGCGCCTTACCGGTGGAATAGGGCATGGTCTTCATTGTAACCACGTATTCCTCTTTGCCCGGCTCTATCTTCAGCGGCTTTGAGAGGATTATCTTACCCCCTTCCTTCAGGGTCACGGGCAGGGTAACGTTGTCATATCCCCTTACGCGCAGCGTCACCCGGATGTTCCAGGGATTCCTTATGAACGCGAAGCTGTCGGCAACCAGCTCTGTAATGGCAATGTCCTTGTACCGTTCCTGAGGCGGGCCGAAGGTGAAGACGGGCGTCGGCAGTTCCTTCGCGACCCTTTCGACCTCCTCAAGCTTCTCCTCCTCAGGTACGCCGCAGGTGTCACGCCCGTCGGAAAAGAGCAGTATGCCGCTTACGTGCTTGCCCCGGTAGCGCTTATTTATCGCCCTGAGAAGTCCGGCAATATCAGTCGCCTGCCCTTCCAGGGAGACGTCGGTCGCCGCGGCCTCACTCCCCCGCACCTCCTTCAGCCCCCCGGTGTCCGAAAAGCTGAGATAATCCACGTCGAAATCCCTGTCAAGGCGTTTCAGGAACGCCCCGTTCTCCTTGAGAAAACCCCTGACACTGTCAAACCTCTCATACCCGCCGACCTTTACTCCCATGCTCTTTGAGGCGTCAAAGACCAGCGCCACCTTATTCTTTACGCGCGCCGTCTCTTCTCTCTGCACCTGTGGCTGGAGTATCATAATAACCAGCACGGCAGTAGCCACACACCTCAGGAGGATTGCAAGAAACTTCATGCGGGTGGAAGGCAACCTTCGCAGGCCCATCCATGACATAACCACTACGGCCAGGGCAACCAGCAGCACAACGGTCCTTAGCCACGGCTCCACGGCGCCGGCAAAGATCAGTGACCACCCACCCCCGGTGGCGCCGGCGGCACCGAAAAGAAAACTCTCCAAAAAATCAAACACCCTACATCTGCCTCCTCAGTATAAACGGCAGGTGGACCTGGTCATCTTTGTAGTCACCGGTGAGCGCGTACAATATGATATTGATACCAAGCCGGAAGCTCAGGGTGCGCTGAGATTCTCCGCCGGGGAACACCTCATATTCCCAGTCGCCAAGGGCGTCCCTCGCCCAGGCGCCGCCGAGGTCGTTTTGCGAAAAAATGACCGCCATGCGACCCTCAAGGTCGAGCCCCTCAAGGTACTGGTTTACTATCATCCTGCCGCCCTGCCTGTTGATAAGATAGAAGGACTTGTACACGGCGTGTTCGTCGGAAATCCTGGTAAGCTTTTTCCCGGGGAACATGGCGGCGAGTTCTTTTCTGACGCACTCATCAAAACCGTAACCCGGCTTACCGGCGCAGTCATCCACCAGCAGCGTACCCCCGAACTCCACGTATCTGCTCAGGTTCTCTTTCTCCCCGGCGTTAAACGGCTCAAACCCCTGGTCCCCCGCCATATACAAAAAAGGATACCTGAATATCTCCGGGTCGTCGGGCCTGACGCTTATGGTGCTCAGGCCGGCCTCCACGCTGGTCCGCTTTACCAGCTCCCAGACCAGCACACGGCCCGCCCTCGGCCGGGGGTTCCAGTTGCCGCCCCTGTACTCAAGCTGGGCAAAGACGAACCTGGCCCCCTTGCCCATCGCAAACGTGCCGGAAGGGGTTATGGCAATAACAAAAGACAGAGCGAACAGGGCGCACAAAACACGCAGCGTAATCCTTGGTATCCGGCCGGGAGACTCCATGCGTCTCATTTTTCTCCCTCTTGCGCTTCCTTCAGCGGTATGTGGTCAAATGTGTCTCTCAACACCTTCGCCACTTCCTTTGACCTTACTACGACCGACGCCTCGTTATTTGTCCTCTGCGCGCCAACGGTCCAGTTGTGACTCCCTATAATGGTCCACTCTTCATCGATAATAATAAAGCTACTGTGGGTGGTCATGGCGTCACTGTCATAAGAGACGTTTACCCCCGCGTTCTTGAGAAAATCGTACACGAACTTGTTGTTCCTCTCAGGGGCGCCCTCCAGTATCACCCGAACGTCAACGCCCCTTTTCGCGGCGCTTATCAGGCCCCTTAGCAGCAGGCTCTCCCCGCCGAAGGGATGGTTGGGGCTGAGTCGCGCCTCGTAGAACACGCAGATTATACTCTTCTTGGCGTGCTGCATGGCCGCACGGACCACCTGGAAATACTGCCTGCTGATGAGCGGTACGACATTCTCATCCGGTGTGGCGGCATAGACAGAAGGGCCGGCATACTGGAACGAAAGGACCATGACCATAATCATGATAAAGGCAAGTACCGGCACAACCGGTCTGGCGACTAGTGACAACCCGCGTGAAATCCGTGAAATCATTGATATCCTCTCCACAACGCTCTTACGTAACCAGGAAAGATTTCTACCACCTCAACCGGCACTATGCTCCCTGCCGGTTCCGGCAGATTTGGTAGACTCGCCGGACCCGTGAATAATGCCTTCACGTAGCGTTCCGAATAACCCGACAGCGTCCCGTCATCACGCCGCTCCTCCACCAGGACGTTTATTTCCTTTCCAAGGAATTTTTCCTTATAACGCAGCGCCAGTTCATCCTTCAGGCCGTCGAGGACCATCTTCCTCTCCTTCACCTCATCCGGCCCTGGCCTATTCACCATATCGGCCGCAGGCGTCCCCCTCCGCGGGCTGTAAGGAAAGATGTGCATCCTGCTGAAACCGGCCTGGCGGCACGTATTCAGCGTGTTTTCAAACTGCTCAGGCCCCTCGCCGGGGAAACCCACCATCACGTCGGTCGAGAACGACGGGTCGGCCAGCCTTGACCTGACCCTTTCTATGACGTCGAGATACTGTCCCGCCGTGTATCGCCTGTTCATCGCCCGCAACACGTCGTCGTCGCCGCTCTGGAGCGAGAGATGGAGGTGCGGACAGACTTTACTATTTTCGTCCGCCATAATGTCAATAAGCTCATCGGTCACCTCCGACGCCTCCAGTGAGCTGAGCCTTATCCTGTAAATACCTTCAACCTCGTTCAGCCTCTTTAACACGTCCGTGATGGTAACGCCGCGCAGGTCGCGGCCATATGCCCCAAGGTGGATGCCGGTCAGGACAATCTCCCTGTAGCCGTTTCCGGCCAGCCTGCGCGCCTCCGCCACCACGTCTTCAAGGGGCTTGCTCCTGACGACAGCCCCCCTCAGCGAGGGGATAATGCAGTAGGAGCAGTGGGCGTCGCAGCCGTCTTCTGTCTTGAGAAAGGCCCTGCTGTGGCCCTCAAACCAGCTGATTCCGCCGATACCAATATCTTCGGGTGTATTATCTATGCCGGTGCCGGCATCGGCCTCATCAAGCAACGACCGCGTCAGCGTCTCCCTGTCCACCACACGGTCCACGCCCTCAATACCCTCAAGGACCTGCGGGTCCGCAGTCGCGTAGCACCCCGTGACCACCACCTCGGCGTCAGGCCCCAGGCGCACGGCCTTTCTTATCTCCTGCCTCGACTTCACCTCG
>JAUVQR010000252.1 GCA_030598065.1 Planctomycetota bacterium
CTTGACCGATACGGAGAAAGAGGCCCTGATACTCGAGAACAACCTGATTAAGCAGTTCAAGCCCCGTTATAACGTTCTGCTCAGGGACGACAAGACCTATGTAAGTATAAGGCTGGACATGCGCAAGAAATACCCGCACCCCCAGATAGTCCGCGCGGTGAAGAAAGACGGCGCGCTTTAGTTTGGACCTTATTCCTCTTCCAGGGCGGTGAAAGAGACGCTCAGGTTTATCTACGAGCTTTACCCCATCCGGAAGTGTTCCGACCGGACGTTCAGGGGCCGCAGCAGGCCATGCTTGTACTACCAGATGGGGAAGTGCATGGGCCCGTGCATAGAAGACCTGGCCGACCGGAAGGCGTATCTCGCGATGATAGAAGAGATAATTTTCTTCCTCAGAGGTAAGAAACAGGAACTTGTAGAGGCCCTCCGCGACCAGATGGACACCGAGGCCGCAGAGGAGAGATACGAAGAGGCCGCCGAGACCCGCGACCGTATAAGGGCCATAGAGCAGACAATCGAAGGACAGAAGATACACTCCATGAGCTTCGCCGACAGGGACGTATTCGGTTTTTACCATGAAGGCAGGGACATGCAGATACAGGCCATGTTCATACGCCGGGGCAACCTGGAGGACCTTGCGGGCTACGGCTTCACTCTGGACTACAACACGCCGGAAGAGGTCTTTTGCGCCTTTCTCAACCAGTTCTACGCCCGCAGCCGCTTTATACCGAAGGAGGTGATTATACCCGTCGAGACGGAGGACGCCGCCGCGCTGGAGGAGTTTCTGTCCGAGACGGCCGGCCACAAGGTCTCTGTGACGTGTCCGCAGAGGGGCGAGAAGTCCAGGCTTGTCAACCTTGCGACACGCAACGCCGAGAACGCGTTCCGCACCAGACACGAGACGCCGGAGAGACAGCAAAGGGTGTTGAGCGGCCTGCAAAAATCATTAAAGCTGAAAAATCTGCCGGGCAGGATGGAGTGTTTCGACATATCCAACATAATGGGCAAGCTGGCCGTAGGCTCTATGGTGACGTTCGACAACGCGCTTCCCAACAAGAACCGCTACAGGCGTTACAAGGTCGAGACCGTCTCCCAACCGGACGACTACGCCATGATACGCGAGGTATTGACCCGGCGCTACAAGAAGGCTGCCACGGAAGATGCGGGGAGGGATGCAAGGAAAGATGCAAAGAAGGACGGGAAGAAGGGTGACGCCAAGGAGGCATCGGCAAAAAACCTGCCGCAGCTAATAATCATCGACGGGGGCCGCGGGCAGCTTGGCGTCGCGCTGAAGGTGATGAACGAGCTGGGTATTACCGGCGTCGACGTGATAGCCCTGGCAAAGGCCCGCAAGAAGTACAACAGGGAGATGGACCTGCAGTACGAGCTACAGGACAGGGTATATGTGCCCGGCCGCCAGGACCCTGTCATCCTGCCCACCGACTCGGCCGAGCTGCTGCTGTTGGGAAGGATACGCGACGAGGCCCACCGCTTCGCCATCACGTACCACAAAAAACTCCGCGAGCGCATGTTCTACCGCTCGCCGCTGGACGCAATCCCCGGTATCGGCCCGGCGCGAAAGACGAAACTGATGAAGTGCTTCGGCAGCATACAGAACATTCGCGAGGCGTCGCTGAAAGATTTGAAAAAAATTGCCGGACTGCCCGAACGCCAGGCGGAGGCGATTTATAACTATTTTAACGCCGCGGCCACGGAGATGTAACGCCCAGCCCCCGTATCATGTGAGAGGGGGGGAATGTCTGATACGGGGACCAGACGTTACAATAATGTCATAAATGACGCCGGCCGGCGTTTGCCGCGCCTACTCGCCGCCGGTCTTGCGATATTCTTCTATCGTCACCCTCCGTCCGTCTTTCAGCCTGGCGAACCTGCCGAACTCGGTAAGGGTCTCCAGGGTCTCTCTCTCCAGTACGGGCCCTTCCATGCATATGCGCAGCCCGTCGCAACTGCAGTGGCCGCAGAGACCGATGCCGCATTTCATATACCTCTCCAGAGACGCCTGCATGGACAGGCCATTCCTCTGCGCAAACTCGAACACCGTGTGGGTCATCGCCTCAGGGCCGCAGACATACAGCGTCATGACACCGAACCGCTTGTAAATAGACTCCAGGACGTCCGTCACAAGCCCCCTGGTGGCGGCCGAACCGTCCTCGGTGTAGACCAGCATCTCGTTGAATCCTTCCCTGTCGCTGTACAGGATATCTGATGCCGTCTTCGCTCCCTGAATAATCAGTCCCCTCTTGAGCCTGTCCACCAGCACCCCAAGGCTGGCCATGCCGATACCGCCGCCTATAAGACAGGCGTTGCCTTTTCTTATGGTAAACGGCCGCCCAAGCGGCCCCCTTATGCCCACAATCTCTCCGGCGTTCATCTGGTGCAGCCTCCTGGTAAAATTGCCCCGGCAGGCCACCGTTATGCCAAAAGACTCTTCACTATGGTAAGATATGCTGAACGGCTTCTCGTCCATACCGGGTATCCACACCATGATAAATTGTCCCGGCTCATAGTTAATTGTACCCTTAAAGAAAAAACTCTTTACCGTTGCGGATTCGTCCACCACCCGGTCTATCGTCGCGATAGTCGGTTCGAATACGTTAAAGCAAGATTGCACGCTAATCGCTGTGTGACTCATGCGCAGCTCCCACAAGCTCCTTCACGGAACTGTATCCGTTTTGACCCATC
>JAUVQR010000287.1 GCA_030598065.1 Planctomycetota bacterium
AGGCCTTTTGCCTCAATACTGCCGCCTGCGTCTGGAGGAGGGGATCTTCATCAGCTTTCTGTACTTGGTGACGGTGCGTCTCGCCACGTTAACGCCGTCGGTCTTGAGCGCGGCGACAATATCCTCATCGCTCAGCGGGCAGCTTTTGTTCTCGTTGTCTATTATCTCTCTTAGTCTCTGCCTGGTGGCCACCCACGATTCCGTGTCGCCGCTACCGCTGCTGAAACCACCGGTAAAGAAGAACTTCATCTCGAAGATGCCCCTGGGCGTCTGCATGTACTTATGAGCCAGAGCGCGGCTGACGGTGGACACGTGTATGCCCAGACGGTCGGCCAGCTCCTGCATCTTTAGCGGTTTAAGGCTGGAAACGCCCTCATCAAAGAAATCTTTTTGCATGTCCACAAGGTTGGTCGCCACCCTGTACAGCGTGGCCCTTCTCTGCTCTATAGCGTCCATAAGCCACCGGGCCGATTCTATCTTCTTTTTTATGTACTGCCTGGTTTCGTCATCTCCCAGGCGCTTGCTAAGATACATCCTGTATGTATTATTAATGGAAAGTCTCGGTATGGTGTAATTCTCGTTCAAGATGACTTCGTATCGCCCGTCAATATACTCTACCCGGACGTCCGGCACCACGTACGCTATAGGTTCGGTTGTGAAAACCGCTCCCGGTTTCGGGTTCAGGCCGCATATGTGTTCGACAACGCTCTTTATTATCTCCAGGCTCCTGCCCGTCTTCTTTGCTATCTGAGGATACCTCTTCATCTCTATGTCCTTGAGATGGTGGAGAATCAATTCTTTGACCAGTTCATACTCCTCGTATTTCTCGTCAAGCTGGAACAGAAGGCACTCCCTGAGACTCCTTGCCCCGACGCCGGGAGGCTCCATCGACTGCACCAAACTCAACGCCTCCGCCCCCTCCTCTTCGGTAATCTTCCGGTCAAGGTCCTTTATAATAGTCTCCATCGGCGTAGTGAGATAGCCGTTGTCATCCAGATTGTACACTATGTGTTCGCATGCCTCCCGCAGGGATTCGGGTATGTCCATCAGGGAGAGCTGTCCGAATAGAAACTCATGGAAGGAGATAGGCTTGGCGGCGGTGTTCTCCAGCGCCTCTTGTTTCTTATCGCTTTCCTCACGCCTCCGGGCCCCGCTTCTCGACCTTGAGAGCCCCTGCCACTCCTCGGGCAGCGTGTAAAGACGCTCCTCTTTTACATCTACATCTACATCTACGCCCCCTACGTCCTGCACCTCTCCGTTATCGGACTTTTTGTCCTCGCCGTCCGCATCTGGGTCTGTCGTTATTGCCACTTCTTCCAGCACGGGGTTTTCTTCCATCTCCGCCTGCACGTGTTCCAGCAGCGCCAGGAGAGGCAGTTGTAGTATCTCTATCGACTGGATTATCTGGGGCGCCAGCTTCATCTTCAGCTGAAGCTGCATCCTCGGTATCATCTCCATCTTCATGACAGGTCACCCATCAGAATGTCATCCTCGACTCCAGGGCGTCGGCCAGCACGGCGCCGGGCAGATACTCCATATAGCTGCCCTGCGGTATGCCCCTGGCCGGACGAGTAATCTTTACGCCCTGCATGTCCAGGGCGGCTAACCTCTTCTGAATATACAGGGCGGTTGTATCTCCCTCTACGTTGAAATTTGTGGCAATAATAACCTCCCTTGCCGGATCGCTCTTAATCCTGTCCACGAGGGCTTCAATGGTAAGGTCTTCCGGATGAACGTTATCCAGCGGGGAGATGCACCCCAACAAAACGTGATAAACTCCCCTGTAGTGTCCGGTCCTCTCTATACTGAAGAGATCCTTATGTTCCTCCACCACACATATCACGCCGTCGTCACGGCGACCGTCGGCGCATATCTCACAGATATCGTCCACCGCAACACCGAAGCACCGGGAGCAGTTCCTGATGTTCTTCTTAAGCTCGTCTATGGCGCCGGAGAGTTCTCCGGCCTCTGCCGCAGGCAGTCTGAGTATATAGCAGGCCAGTCGCTCGGCAGTCTTTCGCCCTATACCGGGCATCTTTGCCAGCTCCTTTACCAGTCGCTCCATGTGTTGTGGATAGACCTTCACGCAAATATCCTTTAACCCATACTCTCCAAAAAATCTTTAGTTCTATTATCTCAACTTAATCTCACGCGTTAATTTCGCGTACGGCTGCCGGGTTTAACTAAAAGGCATCCCCCCCTGAAGGCCGGGGATGTTAAGTCCGCTGGTTATCTTGGCCATCTCCTGCTCGTACATCTCCTTTGACTTCTTCGCCACCTGGTTAACCGCCGCGACCACCAGATCC
>JAUVQR010000199.1 GCA_030598065.1 Planctomycetota bacterium
GACTGAAGAAACGAAGATGATAGATGAGACCAGGAAGATAATGAACCTACCCTCTCTCAGGATAACCGTTACCGCTGTAAGGATACCGGTCGTCAAGGGCCACAGCGAGTCGGTAAACGTGGAGACGAAGAAAAGGCTCAGCCGTGAAGAGACCGTAGAGCTACTATCCAAGGCCGCGGGCGTGACCGTGATGGACGACCCGGAACATCAAATATACCCCCTGGCATCCCTTGCGGCGGGGCGCGATGAAACCTTCGTGGGCAGGATACGCGAGGACTCCTCGGTGGAAAACGGACTCAACCTGTGGATAGTCAGCGATAACCTCCGGAAGGGCGCCGCCCTGAACGCCGTCCAGATTGCAGAGATACTGGTCAAGAGCACAAAGGTGCACGCGTGAATCAAGCTAAGTAAACCTGGCCCCGCAAGAACGATAGCAAGGAACATTCAAGGACTTGAGCTATCTGGATACAAGGTGCTTAAAATGAGTACCATCCCCATAATCATTGACGACATAAAAAGATACGACAAATTCCACATGTCGCGCTGCACCTTCTTCTCCATAGATTGCGACCTGCCTTCACCCGACTGGGTCTTAGAACTGGAAGACTCAAGCATTCCTTTCTTTTTGCTTGGACTCTCGGGAATCATCTGGAAACCGATGGGGAAAAAGAAAATCTTCGATTCCTGCGACTCAATCAGTCAATTGTTTGACAGGATAGAAGAGCACCCCGAATTATACGTCGACACAAACGACATCTGGCTGCCGAACCGGTCGTTTAAGGGCCTTCCGCACAAGAGGGGCTTTGTTTATCGTGTTAAGGTAAAACTCTTCACCGAAGCGCTCCGCTACAGGGAAGACCGGATCTCACAGAAACAATTTCTCGCTGCCTGCAGCGGCCTGAAAGGCAGCGTATCTTTTTCGAAGAAGGAGACGGACTCCTTTCGGAAGTGGACCACCGAGCAGATAGAGGAGGCTCGAAAATTGTACCCGAAGAGCAAGGGCCTGGCCCTGAAATGGTCCACCGCGCCATGACAGAAACTGAGGTAAGACCGTGAGCACGTTAAGTGTAACTCTAATCGATGTCGGCTGGGGGGATTCGATCCTCATCGAGTCCCAGAACAATCAAGGGAAATGTTTCTACGCCTTGATTGATTCAAACGACACCACTTATTTCAGGTCTTCCTTTATCTTTCTTAAGAGATTCTTTGAAAGAAAACAAATAAAACCTAAAGGCAACAAACACCTTTTTGAGTTTATACTGCTCTCTCACGCGCATTCAGACCATGGTCAGGGACTGCAGGGAATCTTTACGGCCTATGGCACAAAACAATTCTGGTATCCGAAATCGTTAACGGAAGGAACGAATGGCGGTGTTAGCGTCAACCTCGCAAAGTTGATTCGTTACAGCAACCGGTATAAGAAAAAGGTGAAGCATCACGAGGCCGTAAGTAACACAAACATCTTAGAAAATCTCGGTGACGTGGAAATGAAGATACTATGGCCCAATTATGGTGAAATTGACTGTAAGAACGAAAATAACAACTCCGTCGTACTTCTATTGAAATTGAATAACGTATCATTCCTTCTTACGGGCGACGCGGAGGCGGAGGTCTGGAGTCAGATCTCCGACAAGATTCCTAAAAACACTCGCTTCTTCAAGGTCCCTCATCACGGTTCAGTCAACGGGGCGTTTGACGCCCATAACAATGCGTGCTGGCTTGACGATTGCCCCGACACCGCCCTTTTCGGCATCAGCAGCCACATCACACCACATGAACTCCCGGACCCGGAAGTCATTCAGCTACTCAGCGGTCGTGACTGTTTTCGCACCGACGAACATTACCATACCACCTTCCGGACGGACGGAAGCAAGGTTGAAGTCAAGTACTCACACGTATGAATGGCGTACATTGGCTATTCAGTAAGGGAATGAAGTAGGATTATTCTTGTCATACAGCTTCTCTGAACGTCCTGGAAACAAGTCCGCCCTGGGAGGTCATTTGACCGTTTAAGTAGTTTCTTTCTCACAGTCTTCGTAATATAAAACCGTGGGTCTGCGCAACATCAAACTCATTATCGAGTACGAGGGGACCAACTACGCCGGATGGCAGGAGCAGAGGGTCAAGGACCTCAATGCAGAGACAGAAACTGAGACGGGGACGGTGAGAGAAGCGGAAGCTGGGGCGGGGACAGGGACGGGAAAAAACCCGATTCCGACCGTTCAGGCATGCGTCAGGGAAGCGGTGATAAAGGTGGTGGGTGAAGAGGCCGTACTCTACGGCGCGTCAAGGACCGATGCGGGGGTCCACGCCCTGGGACAGGCGGCAAACTTCAAGACCTCATCAGGCCTGCCCACAGAAAGTTTTGTGCCCGCGATAAACTTCGATCTGCCCCCGGACATCGTGGTCAGGTCGGCCGAAGAGGCGCCGGAAGACTTTCACGCGCAGTATTCCGCCACGTCCAAGGTCTATTCGTACACGGTGCTCAACGACCGCGTGCCGTGCGCGATAAACAGGAATTTCTCATACCGTTATCCCTCACCGCTTGACGTTGACACTATGAAAGAGGCCGCAAAATACCTGACCGGCCGTCATGACTTCAGGGCCTTCAGCGTCGAGACCTCCGACAAAAAGAACGGTGTGCGCACGGTAAAGTCGTTTGAGGTCCTGCGGGAAGGCAGAAACGTACGCCTTATGGTAGAGGCCGACGGGTTTCTGTATAAGATGGTCAGGGGGATGGTGGGTACGCTACTGCTGGTGGGCCGGGGCAAGCTGAACACCGAAAAATTCGGAAAAATACTTGAGTCAAGAGACAGGAGGCTCGCTGGGCCGACGGCACCGGCAAGGGGATTGATACTGGTAAAGGTCAACTACGACAACGACAACTATAATGAGAGATAGATAGAAAGAGGCGGATGAAGTTTTTTGCCGAGGTAACCGAGATAGTCGGGATAGTCGCAATAGCCGGGGCAATATTCTTGCTGACGGCCTTATCCGGTTGCGCCCCCTCAAAGACCGATATCTCCCGTGTCTTCAGCTACAATTTCTCTCTGGTAAACCCGCCCACCGGGACGCTGAGCTTTGAGGACAAAGACCTCCGGTTTACGTTCAGCCCCGAAAGGGATTATATGAAGGTCGTGTTCACCAACAAGAGCGCCAGGCCCGTAAAGGTTTTTTGGGAAGAAGCGCTTTACGTTGATAAAGACGGTTCGTCCCACACACTTGTCGCAAAAAACGCGGGGCATAAAGACAGTGACAGCAAAAAGCCGCAGGAACCCGCCACCATAGCCCCCGGTGCGCAGTTGACCGAGTGGCTGATGCCCAGAGACAACATCCGCCCCGGGCTTATTGGCAGTAGGGTGGAGCCAATGTTCCCCAGACTAAGCAACCCTGAAATAATTGACTCATGGGACAGGACGGCCTTCAAGGTAACGCTGCCGATGGAGGTAAACGGGGAGACAAAGACATACGAGTTTGAGTTCAGGGTCAAGACCCGCTAGAAACCGCGGCGGGATTGCTTGCCGGGATACCGGCGTCGTGAGGGTGTTCGGAAAGATCAAGAACTTTGCC
>JAUVQR010000164.1 GCA_030598065.1 Planctomycetota bacterium
GGTGAGGTCGCCTATCGCCCTGGCCGCCTTGCGGTAGGAATTGATGCGGAAGCGGTTTTCGCCCCCGAGTTCAAGGGCGTCCGCCATCTTGTCAAATAGAGCGGCTATCTCTGTGTTCTTCAAAACGGAAATCCCCTTACTCCGAGAAACCGTTCACGTTTGTCATTCTGAGAGAGCGTCAAACAGCCGAAGAATCTTGCGAAGCAATTTATGCAAGATGCTTCGCTGCCCCTTCGATGCGCAATGACAAATGAAGTTCTCAACCCGATTATATCAACACAAAAATTGTGGTGTCAACGTGAAAGACCTTTGACGGGGAGCAGGGGGGGACCGGCGTTGAAAGGCGTCTTAGACGCCATGCTTACGGGTTTTCACCTGAGACCGATCAACTTATGGCCAAGGCTACGCCTTGACCTACCCGGTTATTGTTGCGGCAGTCGGTAGGGACACGTTGCAACGTGTCCCTACAAAATGTCGAGCGAGTCACGCCGGAGGCGGATCTGCCTACGGTACGGCTCGACCGCTACAGACAAAGACGGTGCGTCTTGACGCACCAGCCCGCTCACCCCACCAGAACCCTTCGCCTTCGCCTCTACCTTCATTCAAGGCGACACCGGTCAAAACGGCGAACCGCCTGCCCGGTTCTTCTGAGGGAGTGTATGACGGAGTGAACGATAGACCCTTACCGGACTCTCCTGCCGCCGGTAAAAATATCATCTCTATATTAATATCTTTAATGTCCGGGGTGTCATCATTATCATCAAAATCGCCGTTAATCGCCAATGGTATGAGCACGGCTACCAGCATCATTGACCCGTTAAAGAAACTCACCCCGGCGGTGGCTACGCCCGCTATCGCGAAGCCCTTACCGCTCAGATGTTCCGGGTCTTTGTTTATCTTGTGGAGCGCTATCGAGCCCAGGACCAGGGCGACGATGGCGCAGGGCAACAATATCGGCATCACGATACTCACCACCCCTAACACAAAGGCCCAGATGGCGTACTTGTGTCTCTTCCTGACAGAACTTCCAGGCGTAACTGCGGTCTGCTTTTTAGCCTTTTTAGTCTTTTTAGCCTTTTTGGCCTTTTTAGGCATTTTAGGTCACCGGCTTTTTCCCGCTTGTAGACGTGCCGGGCGGTCCACAGATATCCGCGGCGGTCTCGTAGAAATAGAAGTTGCAGATAAGCAGTACCACAACACCCGCGATGCTGAGCAAATCAACAAAGAAACCCGCAAGCACATCCATATAGGGGCCTTGATTGGGCGAGACGAAAACACTGGCGATAAACAACCCACAACCGATGATGACCAGTTTTACCGGGACCTTCTTGCAGCCGCTCGTCATGTGGTTCATGTGCTTGGCCAGGTTCATCCACAGGATAAACGTCCAGTAAAGACCGAAGAACGGGATGAACCAGAAGCCTATCGCCTTGCCGGGAGTGGGTTTTTTTATCTTCAGGTCGCTGGCCTGGGCCAGCACCCATAACTGGTACAGGAATATCGTCTGAAGTGCGAGCCAGCCTACGCCCGCGAGAACACCAAGAAAGAGTAAGAGAAGGGCCGAGAACCCGCCCACGACGCCGGCCACACCTCCCAGAAAGAACGCGGTAGCCATCGGCGCCAGCACGATGGTAGGATGTAAAGGACGCTTCTTCACGCTTTTCCCCCTTTCGTCAATTCCCGGCAGGTTATCGCAAGCATAAAACAATATGGAGGCCTGGAGGCAAAATGTTCCTGTGCGGATTTTGCCCCCTTTGCCCGAAAAAAGTCTACATAGCATCCCCGGTGCAGTCAACCGCAAAAACCGTTTTTGCGGGATGACATACATGACATAAGCCGGCGCTTTGCCCTTGCTGAAGCTTTGCTCTTGCCGAATATGATACGCGTCTGTAAAATGGCCCGTCTCACACATCCACTGCTATTGAAGAGAAAAAGGGAGGTCCGGCATGTCACGCGTAGGTATTATCGGCGGGAGCGGTCTTTACAATATAGAGGGGATAACGGACGTTGAGCGGGTAGAGGTAGAGACCCCGTTCGGTAAGCCGTCCGACAGCCTTACCACGGGGAAACTGTCGGGGCGCGAGGTGGTCTTTCTGCCCCGGCACGGAAGCGGCCACACCTTACTGCCCACCGAACTCCCGTTCAGGGCCAATATCTATGCGATGAAGAAACTGGGGGTTGAGCAGATAATCGCGGTAAGCGCCGTCGGCAGCCTCAGGGAGGAGATACGGCCGCTCGACATCGTGATACCCGACCAGTTTTTTGACCGCACCAAGACCAGGGAGAACACATTTTTCGGCGGCGGCATAGTGGCTCACGTCGGGTTCGGAGACCCTGTATGCAGGGTGATGGGCGACGTGCTCCACAAGGCCACCCGGGAGGTCGGCGCGCGCGTGCACAGGGGCGGCACGTACGTCTGCATGGAGGGGCCCCACTTCTCAACCCGCGCGGAATCAGAAACCTACAGGGGCCTGAAGGCCTCAGTCATAGGCATGACCAACCTGCAGGAGGCAAAGCTGGCAAGGGAGGCGGAGATATGCTACGCCACGCTGGCGCTCTCCACCGACTATGACTGCTGGCACGTGGGTGAAGAAGACGTCACCGTGGAGATGATAATCGAAAACCTGACAAAGAACGTTGAGACGGC
Source organism: Planctomycetota bacterium (assembly GCA_030598065.1). Classification (GTDB taxonomy): domain Bacteria; phylum Planctomycetota; class Brocadiia; order Brocadiales; family Bathyanammoxibiaceae; genus Bathyanammoxibius. Next base: position 2,648 of record JAUVQR010000164.1, read on the forward strand.
AAAGAAGATATTAAAGGCGACCGTACCCGAACTGCCCGCCGTCAGGGAATGCCCCTGTGCCTCGGCGCTGCAAAACGCCATCATCACCCGGCCCGACGCCATCCCCGAAAAGCGGAAGAAGGAACTTGAACTGATTATAGGGAAGTATATAAAGTAAAACCGAGAACTCTGTAAAAATGTCATTCTGAGGGAGTGAAACGACCGAAGAATCTCCAGGGCACAAGAGATTCTTCGCTGCCCCTTCGCTTTGCTCAGGGCTTCGGCTCAGAATGACAGGTGAACACAGACGGCCATGGAGATTTTAAGAGAACTTATAGCCACCGTAAAAGACCACGGTATCCTTGACACGGCGGATCTCAACCCGGAGCCGGCCGACGTGCGCGTCGGGGTGTTCTATACGGGCGTGAAGCTGAGCACCGGGCATGCGGGCATCGCTTACACGCCGATACACGACCTGCCGGATGCCGTCTGCTGTCCGAGGTCACACGCCAAGATGCCTCAGGCCGGGAAACTTCTGAGTCAGAATATCGATACGCTGATAAATTATTCGCTGGAGGAAAAAAGCCCGCTCAAGGCGGCTATAGGAGTGGCCACGCTGAACGCGCTGTCGGCCATATTATTAGAAAAAGAAGGCTGCCCGTACAAGATTGACACGCTGGGCAACGCCCTAGATCTGGTAAATATAGGCAAGGACGACACGGTGGGTATGATTGGCGCCTTTCCGCCGTTTATCAAGCAGCTTAAAGGAAGCTGCAAAAAGCTGTACGTCTTCGAGAAAAACCCCTGGCTCAAGAGAGAGGAGGGGGTGGAGCTTCAGCCGGAAATTTTAGAGAAAGACGTCCTGCCGGGCTGCGACGTCCTGATAATCACCGGCGTCACCATCGTCAACCACACGCTGGGGCCTATACTTGAGTTTTGCAGGGGCGCCAGGGAGGTGATGCTGGTCGGGCCGACGGCCAGCCTGTACCCGGAGCCTTTTTTCAGGCGCGGCGTCACCATAATGGGCGGTATACGCGTCACGAATTCAGATAAAGTAATGAACATCTTGACCGAAGGCGGCTCAGGTTACGATTTATTTGAGAAATACGCCGACAGGATGATTATCAAGAGAAGCCCCGTGCAGGCAAAGATTTAGCGTCTTCCCCCTAACTTGTCCCAACAAACGTCTTTTGTAGTTGCCCCATTTATGGGGCGTAGTAAACAGCCTGATAAATCAGGCAACTACAACTTGTAGAACTGTTCAAATTCTATTATCTCTTTCGTGGGGTTGTCTTTAACATATTCCCTAATCCTGTTCAATGCCTTCTCATTTCTAATAACATGCTCATAGTAATTCGGCTGCCAGACCTTAAATCCTGCTTCTCTGCTTACCCTTGCTTTTAGCCGCCTTATAACCTTACCCAACGGTATAGAGCAGCGATTTAGAATTACAATAAGATGTAAATGGTTGGACATAATGCAGTGGTAGTCTACTTTTACTCCATCAATACGCGCCAGCTTGTTTATAGCTGACTCGATAGTATCCTTCATGTCTATCAAGCAAGCTTGTTTATAATTAGAACAGATGGTTACAAAGTAACAACCGTTGGCAGAATAGTCATAATCCTTTAATCTAATGTTTTTGACGCTTCTCA
>JAUVQR010000183.1 GCA_030598065.1 Planctomycetota bacterium
GATACTCTGAATACTCCGTTTATACATGGGCAAACTCTTACTGGAGATAGGTACAGAAGAAATACCGGCCGGTTATATTCTGCCGGCTTTGAGGCAGATGGAGACCCTCCTTCGAGAGGGGCTCGATAAGAACAGGCTGCACTGCGGAGCGATAAAGACGTTTGGCACACCACGCCGTCTGGGTCTCTACGCAGAAGACCTGCCCGATAAGCAGGCCACACTAACGGAAGAGCTGATGGGCCCGTCGGTGAAGGTGGCCATCGGGGTCGATGGCCAGCCCACAAAGGCCGGACTTGGCTTCGCGAAGGGGCAGGGGGTGGATTTCAGCGGGTTACAGAAGAAGGACACCCCAAAGGGCGCGTATTTGTTTGTCGTGAAGACGCATCAGGGTGAGCCGTCCATCAAGCTGCTGCCCGGCATCCTGACCGACGTCATTCGCTCCATAGCCTTCCCCAAGAGAATGCGGTGGCGGGGACCGGCACTGTCGTTTGCAAGACCGGTTCGCCGGATTATGGCCCTGTTTGAGACCGATACGGTCGAATTTGAACTGAACGGGATAAAGAGCGGACGTACTACCGTTGGACACCCCTTCCTGTCCGGACACACTGTTAACGTCAAAAAAGCCGACCTTTCGTCCTACAAAGACCTCCTCAGAAAAGAGATGGTAATCGTAGACGTAGACGAGCGGAAGACCATGCTACGGGAGGGTATAAACAAGATAATGAAAAGGCATGGTTCTGTGCTGAAGGACGAGGAACTGCTGGACGAGGTGAACAACCTGGTGGAGTACCCGTTCCCGGTAGAGTGTGCGTTCCCGGACGAATTTCTGAGCGTGCCTCAGGAGGTGGTGGAGGAGGTGATGATAAGTCACCAGAGGTATTTCCCGGTCGAAGACACCGACGGAAGGCTGTTGCCAAGGTTTGTAGTGGCAACAAACCGGGGTGAGCGAGAGGCTCGTCTTGCGGTGGAGGGCAACGAGAGGGTGCTGAGGGCGCGTCTGGCAGATGCAAAATTCTTCTGGGAGGAGGACAGAAAACATTCCCTTAAGGACAGGCTTGAAGGTCTGAAGGATGTCGTATTTCACGAAAAGATGGGTAGTTACTGCGAAAGGACCGAGCGCATAGACAGGCTCTCGGCCTATCTGGCCCTAAAGCTTGGATTGACGGACGCCGAGAGGGACGCCCTGCACCAGGCGGCGCTTCTGTGTAAGACGGACCTGCTGACGCAGATGGTGACGGAGTTCCCCAAGCTACAGGGAGTGATGGGCTATCACTACGCAAGAGAGGAAGGCTTGCCGGAAGAGGTGGCGCGCGCAATCCTTGAACACTACATGCCGAGATACGCGGGAGACAACCTGCCGGAGACACGGCTCGGCACTATACTCGGCCTTGCCGACAAGTTCGACACGCTGTGCGCCTGTTTCTCCGTGGGGCTCATACCCACCGGCTCACAGGACCCGTACGGCCTGAGACGGCAGTGTCAGGGGATAATACGCATCCTTGAATCACAGGGGTTTGCCCTGTCGCTACAAGACGTCCTTGCAGCCGCCCTTGAGGATTTTCCGGCGGCAAAGGGTGCCGCCGCAAAGGAGATAACCGCTTTCTTCAGAGACAGGCTGTACCAGACGTCCGTTGAGCGGGGGAACAGGTACGATATTGTTAATGCAGTACTCGGCGCCGGCTTCGATGACATAAGCGACCTTACCACCCGCGTCGGCGTTATTTTTGAGCTCTCCAAGTCAGATTGCTGGCAGGAGTTGGTTACGTTAGTCGAGAGGACGTTCAACATAGGTAAGAACGTGCCGTCGGCCGGAGACGTGGAAGAGGGTTTGTTCCAACAAGATGAAGAGCGCCTCCTTTGGGACCTATACGTAAAGAACAAGGACAAGATTTCTTCACTAATAGACGATAAAAAATACAAAGAAGCGTCCAAATTATTCTGTGAAATATTTGCAGACCCGGTACACACATTCTTCGACAAGGTATTTGTGAATGTTGATGATGAAAAACTCAGGAACAACCGGCTTCTCTTAATCAAGCGTATAAACGAACTCTACGCCCCCAGGGTTGCCGACCTGTCCCAGATTGTGCACACGGAGAAGGACGCAATCGAGGACCTGGTAGAAATAGAGTGAGGGGACGGTAGTCAGGGGATAAGAACGTTCCATCGTCCGGTCCGGAGACCGGCCACTGCGTGATGAGACCAATGACATGGAAGAACTGATACAGGCGTTCTTAGATTATCTGAGCCTTGAATGCGGGCTGTCGAAGAACACCGTGCAGGCCTACAAGAACGACCTGAAAAAGTTCAAGGTTTTTCTGGACAAGTGGGGCATAGAGAGCCTGGAGGGCATCAGGCCCGACCACCTGAACCTCTACATGGTGGCCGAGAGGGAGCGGGGTATAAACGTTAACAGCGTCTCACGAAACCTATCAGCCATAAAGCATTTCTGCAAGTTTCTTGTAATAGACGGACATCTGAAAACGGACGTACTCGCCGAAGTTGATTCGCCGAAGCTATGGAAGCGTCTTCCGGACGTATTGCACTGGCAGGAGGTGGAGAAGCTGCTGGAGAGCCCCTCCCAGGACAGGCCGCACGGACGGCGGGACCGGGCCGTGCTGGAGGTGTTGTACGCTACCGGGGCCAGGGCCTCGGAGGCGACCTCTCTCAAGGTCAGCGACGTAAACACTGAAGACGGATACATAAGGTGTCACGGCAAGGGCAACAAGGAACGCATCGTGCCGCTGGGCGCGAAGGCCTGCGAGGTGCTGGTAGGTTACCTCAGTGAAACCAGACCCAAACTGGATAAGGGCAGGAGCGAGGCGGTCTTCTTGAGCAGCACCGGACGGGCCTTGAGGAGAGAGGACATCTGGCGGATAGTAAAATCCCACGCGAAAAGGGCCGGCATAAAAGAAATCTCGCCCCACGCCCTGAGACACTCCTTCGCCACGCACCTGTTAGAGCGCGGCGCGGACCTGAGAAGCGTGCAGGAGATGCTGGGCCACGCCAACATTGCCACCACCCAGACATATACCCACATAGAACGGCAGCACTTGAAGCACATCCACAAGAAATTCCATCCCAGAGGATAACGGTAGGTGAGGTCTTTGCGTAAACACAAATCTCTGTTCGGTCCGTTAATCGCCGCCTGTCTGGCCGTAATGTTGCTCGCTCTGCCGGTCAACGTCCTGGCCGCCGACACAACCGGCGCGAAGAACGTCATCCTGATGATAGGCGACGGCATGGGCTGGGCGCAGGTGGCGGTGGCGAGGTGTTTTGTTCACGGCCCCGGCGGCGAACTCAACATGGACAAGCTGGAGCACTCAGGTTACGTCTCAACATTCTCGCTGCACAGCCTGGTAACCGATTCGGCGGCCGCCGCCACCGCGATGGCCACCGGGCATAAGACCGTGAACGGCGTCATAGGGCAGTCCGCCAGCGGAGAGGAATACAAGACCATACTTGAGATGGCAAAGGACGTGGGCAAGTCAACGGGGCTTGTGACGACCACCGAAGTCACCGACGCCACCGTGGCCGCGTTCGCTGCGCACGATGACTCGCGACGACACGCCAAGGCCATCGCGGAGGATTACCTGCACGACTCGCAGCCGGACGTGGTTATGGGCGGGGGCCTGCGGGTCTGGACCACCTTACCCCTTAAAGAGGCGAAAGACGCGGGGTATAAAGTGGTCTTTACAAACGAAGAGCTACAGGCCACGGACACCCTTGATACGGGTAAGCTACTGGGGCTGTTCGACACGGGTCGCATGTCCTACGCTATGAACAGGAGGGTGGACGAGCCGTCACTTATAGAGATGTCCCTGAAATCCCTGGAACTGCTGTCCAGAGACGCCGACGGGTTTTTTTTGATAATAGAGGGTGGTCGCATAGACCACGCCGGGCACAACAATGACAGCAGGGCGGTGCTCTATGATACCGTCGCC
>JAUVQR010000083.1 GCA_030598065.1 Planctomycetota bacterium
GTCCAGAACCCGTTGTATCTGGAGAAGTCGTAACGGTTTGTCACAAGACCGGACTTCAGGAGCTCCTCCCTTATCCCTGTCTTGGTGTACGGGGTCAACACCTGGTCAAAATATATGTCTACACCCTGGTCCCTGAAGAACTGGTAATTCTCCTCGATGTCTTCCCTGGTGTCATCCGGGTTGCCTACTATCATTCCGCCCACCACCGCCACACCGGCGTCATGGAGGTATTTCACGGCCTTCTTTGTATCTTCCGTTATGTCGCCCTTGTTGAGCTGTTTAAGGTTGCGCTGTGAGATATTTTCTATGCCCAGGAACACGGAGAAGAATCCGGCCTTTTTCATGGTCTTGGCGAGTTCCGGGATTGACGCAATGCCCTTGGAACTCACCTGGGCCCAGTAGAGCATATCATTATGACCTTCCTTAGTAATCGTCTCGCAGATTTCGAGGAGCCTTCTAGGGTTCAGTGTGATGTTGTCGTCTACAAACCCCGCTACGTTACCCCCGACCTTCTTGATATTTTCGAGGTCCTCCATTATCCTGGATATTTCGTATGTCCTGAAGGTGGTGCCATACATGTGCTGCATGCTGCAGAAGTTGCAGGTGAATGTGCAGCCCCTGGAGGTTTCTATCGTATCAAGCCTGTAACTGTAGTATCCGAAGTCATTCCATATCCTCTTTGTCCTGTCCGGCAATTTTATGGTCTTTACGTCCAGCAGGGGCCGCCGGGCGTTATGGCGCCACTCGCCGTCTGCCTTGTAAGAAAGCCCCAGTATGGAATCAAAATCCTTACTACCACCGTCAATGGTATCTATGAGTTCACGGAAGGTGCCCTCTCCCTCACCCCTTACCAGGAAGTCAAACAGCCGTCCGTCCTCACCGTCGAAGTCGAACAACTTACTGTCCTCATCCGTCTTGACCTCCGGTGACATAAGTGTGGCGTGGTACCCGCCAAGGACCAGCGTTATGTCCTTGTTTATTTCCCTTATGAGCCGTGCTACCTTCTTGGCCGTCCCGTACTGGAAGGTCATTGAGGACAGCCCTATCAATTGAGGGTCATACTTTTCTATTGCGTCCCGGATAGCACCTGCTATGTCGTCTCTGCGCGTGCACAGGTCACCCACATAGGCGTTGTGGCCTTCGGAGAGATTAGAGGCGGGTGACGTTGTTCCAAGACAGGGGACCTTCATGCCCCATTGCAATATAAAAGGAAAGTAATCCGGCATACTTAGAAGGAGTAAGTTCATTCTGGTTTCGTTTCCCTGGGTGTCTAAAAAAAGCGGGTTTATCCGTGGCCGGTGTCAATCCACGGTGGTTGATTACAGGTATTCGTTCTCCTTGGCATACATCAACATTTCCTGCTCAAAGACCTTCCTTTCAGTGTTCCACCAGACATGGGCCTTCTTTTTCATGATTTTCAGCAGCCTGAAGTAGTAACCGATGCCCATCAAGTCTCTGTATAGGGGAGAGGGTTCGGCCAGTACGAAATGTTCCCGGTGAAGTTTCCACCTGAGAAAGGCCAGTTCATCTTGAGAGAGGTGTTTTGTCTTTACATTGGTCCAGAAGCCGTTGTATCTGGAGAAGTCGTAACGGTTTGTCACAAGACCGGCCTTCATGAGATCTTCTCTTATTCCTGTCTTGGGGTACGGGGTCAGCACCTGGTCCAGGAAACAGTCTACCTGTTGATCTTTAAAGAACTCGAAGTTCTCTTTAACGTCTTCGTAGGTATCGTCCGGGTTGCCGACGATCATCCCGCCGGCTACAAGCACATTTGCGTCATGAAGGTATTTTATCGCCTGCTTGCTGTATTCGAGTATGTCACCCTTGTTTAATCGCTCCAGGTTACGCTTCGAGGCATTTTCTATACCCAGGAAGGCCATCATAAGCCCGGCCTCTTTCATAATCTTGGCGAGTTCCGGTATGGAAGAGATACCCTTTGAGCTAACCTGGGCCCAGTAGAGCATATCCTTATGCCCTTCCTTGATTATGGTCTCGCAGAGCTCATAGAGCCTTTTCGGGTTCAGCGTGATGTTGTCGTCCACGAACCCGACCACCATCTTGCGGCCCTGCCTCTTACACTCTTCCAGGTCCTCCATAACCCTTGAGAGGTCATAGGTCCTGAACGACGTGCCGTACATGTGGTGTATGCTGCAGAAGTTACAGGTGAATGTGCAGCCCCTGGAGGTCTCGACGACGTCAAGGTTGACGTGGAAATATCCATATTTCTTCCATATCCTCCTTGACCTGTCCGGTGGTTTTATGTCCTTTACGTCCAGCAGGGGTCTCCGCCCGTTGTGGTGCCACTCGCCGTTTGTCCTGTAAGACATTCCCAGAATTGAATCGAAATCCTTGCCCCCTCCGTCCAGGGCGTCTATAAGCTCACGAAAGGTGGCCTCTCCCTCGCCCCTTACCACGAAGTCAAAGAGCCGGCCGTCTTCACCCGCGTAGTCGAACAGTGTGGGGTCTTCATCGCTCTTAATCTCCGGGGACACAAGCGTGGCGTGGTAGCCGCCGAGGACCAGTATTATATCCTTATCTATACTCTTTATTAGCCGCGCGATTTTTCTGGCGGTTGTGTACTGAAAGGTCATAGAGGACAGCCCTATCAATTGGGGCTTAGACTTTTCAACCGCGTCTCGGACAGCTCCCGCCACGTTTTCTCTTTGCGTGCACAGGTCTCCTACATAGACGTTGTGGCCGTCTGAGAGGTTCGAGGCTACGGAGGTTATGCCAAGGTTGGGGACCATGAGACTCTTTTTGAAAATAAAAGGCAGAAAATCAGGCATACTCAAGAAAAGCACGTTCATGTGTGTATCATTCTCCCGGAATATTCTCTACGAAGGGAAGCTTATATGGCAGGCATTAAAACAATTTATCGCGTTTGTGTCAAGGTCTAGAACGGCCGCCGGTATGGGTAATATGGGGGTGTTGCAGCATCTCCCACACCATATGCGGCCCTTATCGGCAACTATGCGACCAGCAGGATGGGGCACTTCGCGTTCTCCAGGACGTTGATGGTGGTACTCCCGAAGATTAGCTCCTTAAGGCGGTTGGTGCCGAAGGCCCCCATCACGATAAGTCCCGCGTCAATTTCCCTGGCATGCGCCGAGATGGCCCCCCAGGGCTTACCGGGCCTTACCAGGAAAGACGTCTTGATATTGTACGGCGCCAGGTACTTTTTGGCCTCCTCCTGGGACTCTGCCGCATCATCGGGGTTGTCCGCCACGGTAATGACGTCTACCTCCGAGTCATCATGCAGCTTTGCTATGATAACCCCCATCTCCATGGCCCGTTGAGAGGCCTCGCTGCCGTCGTAAGCCATAAGGATGTGTGCTCCTCGGATTGCTCCCTCCGGGACCACCATGACAGGTCTGGCCGATTTATGCAGCAATGTCTGCGTAATCGAACCGGGGGTCTGCCTCTTGGGTCCAGGGTGTTTGCCGTGACTGCCGATAACCACGATGTCCACGGTCTTGGCCGCTTCAATAATTACTTCGCTCACCTCGCCACGCACCACCTCGAACGTACCCTTCACGCCCTGAGACCGGCACTCACTTGCGAAATGGCTCTTTAGATCGTTTTCTTCCTGTCTGACGCGGTTTTCCTCCTCCAGCAACTTATCAGGGGGTAATGGTACGTTTGTTGTAGGTGCGGCGCCTATAGCCCCGGCTATGACAGTCGAGGCGGGCACGTAGACGAAGCGCCACCTGTCCACCACAAACAGTCCGCGCACCTCGGCGTCGGCAATCTTTCCCAGCCCGACCGCGTTGGAGAGGGCTGAAAATGACGTCTCTGACCCGTCAATGGGCGCAAGGATGCTTTTTATCATCTTAGTTTCCTTTTTGCTGGTCTAAAAATGTTAGTCGCGACACGCCGTGACAAAAGAGATATCCCGCGGCAGCAAAGGCTTGGACCACCTGATAGACTTAAATCCGGCGGCCTTCAGCCAGCCCTTTATCTCACTGAAGGAGTATGTCCTGCCGTTCTCCGTAAATACGAGCATGCAGAGGGCGAAGGTGGACGCAAAACCGGGCTGCGTCTTCCCTTCTTTCAGTATAAAGTCCTGTACAAATATCCTGCCGCCCGGATTCAGGGCGTCATGGACCTTTTTCATTAACGCTGTGTTGGTCTTGTCTCCTTCGCTGTGGATTATGTGGGAGAGGAACGCCACGTCAAACCCCTTGGGCAGGTCCTTGTTGTAGTCGCCCTCCAGCAGGGAGATTCTGCGGGACATCTTGAACCGTGAGACGACGTCTCTGGTCACCTTCAGAGTCCCGGGCAGGTCCAGGACGGTTGCCTTCAGCCCCGGGTTCGCCTTACAGAAGAATATCGAGTACGTGCCGGGGCCTCCGCCGATGTCCAGCAGCGTCCGTGCCCCACTCAGGTCCGCAAGAGAGGCCAGTTTCTCAGCATGGCCCATGGCGGTATTGTGCATGGCCATGATAAACATGCGTGTCTCTTCCTTATCATCCTGGAACATATCGTGGCGCTGCGTGGGTTTGCCCGTTCTAACCGCTTCTTCGAGATGGTCCCATCCGTCCCACATGGCCTCATGGAGCCGGAGCATGTCTCCTATGTATAGCTCCTTTCCCTTCAGGAATATCTCGCGGCCGTAGCGGGTATTGGAGTAACGCTTCCCTTTCTTATCGATGTAACCCATACCTGCCAGGGCATCCAGCAGGAGCCCCAGGCCGCGCACGCTCGTACGGATGGCCTTTGCGAGTTCTGTTGGGGATTTGCTGCCGGTGCCGATGTGGTCAAAGACGCCCAGCTTGGCGGCCACCATCAGGGCCTTCGCATCGGAGAAAAGGTAGCCCGTGTTGAGCGCCCTGTCTCTGTAACGTTTCACTGCAGCCGTCTTTTGCAATGCGTCTCCTTATCTCATCCTGGACAGGTCGAAGAAGAGTTCTGCTTCTCCTCCCTGTGGGTTGATTATAATCAGCGACACCTCCGCGTTCGGGTCAATCTTGTCAAACGGAAACTCATAGGAGCAGAACGCGCGCAGGATGGGGGGTGCCACTGGCTGCCAGCCGTAAGGTGTTGCCGGCGCGTTGTGTTTGCGTACAGGCTGTACGTAGATGTCGTCATAGTGCAACCGCGTGAAAATTCCTTGCGAATTCGTGAGTGCTTCCGAATAAAATCAGCGTGAAGCCAAGCCTGTTGTCCGCCTCGTCTAAGATGGTCTTTATCTCTTCGGGGCGTGGCTTCCGGGACTCCTTTGCGGCGTCCCTGGAGGCCGGTGCGATCATTTGGCTAGTTCTTCTTCCTCATGGACTTTGGGACGTATATGCAGTAGGGCTCCTCCGCCATGTAATCTCCCGTATCATAGAAAGCCCTTGCGCGACAGCCCTCGCATATCTTCTTATACTCACAGGCTCCGCATTTACCTCCAAGGAGATCGACGTTACGCAGTTTCTCAAAGACCTTGGAACCGCGCCATATATCCGCCAGGCTCTGTTCCCGAACGTTCCCGGAGGTTACCGGCAGGTATCCGCAGGGGAAGACCTCGCCCTTATGCGAGACAAAGCACACGCCGGTCCCGGCCAGGCATCCTCTGGTCATGGCTGACATTGACGCCGGCGCGCCGCCCGGATGGCCTCCCCCCGGGTGGCCTCCTCCCGGATGACCCCCACCGGGGTGACCGCTCTTTGGCATAACCATGGAGGGGTCGTTCGGCATACCCAGCTCGGCCGCCTTCTCTCTCACGATTCTAAAGTAGTGGGGGGCGCAGGTGGCCTTTGTTTGAATCTTCGCCTCCCTTGCCAGTTCGTAGAACTCATGGAGGCTCTCCTCGTACACCTCAGCGCTCAACATCTGGTCTTCGGCTATCTCTACGCCGCAGCCCACGGGCACCAGCATGAGGATGTGTAGGGCGTCCGCCCCTTGTGAGATGGCCAGGTTGTACAGGTCTTTGAGCTGGTGTACGTTATGTTTCGCGATGGTAGAGTTTATTTGCATGCTCATGCCGAGCTTCTTGAGGTGCTTAAAGCCCTCAATGGCACGGTCAAACGAGCCGGTGAGTCTTCTGAACTCGTCGTGTGTCTTTGCGTCAGCCCCGTCGAAGCTGATGGAGACGCGCTGCACGCCGGCGTCCACGATGCGCTTTGCGATAACCTCGTCGACCAGGGTGCCGTTGGTGGCCAGGGCCACTGTCAGCCCTTTTGACCTTGCATAGGCGGCTATCTCGAAGATATCGGGACGGTAAAGCGGTTCACCGCCGCTTAGCACCAGTATCGGGCTGCCAAGCGTGGCCAGGTCGTCTATAAAGGCAAAGGCCTCCTCAGTGCTAAGCTCTCCCTTGGTCAACTCCTTTGACACGTCCAACCTTCTGCAGTGTATGCACTCAAGGTTGCACGCAACAGTGGTTTCCCAGAACAGAAGCCTGAGTTTAAATGTCTCTGCGGGCTTCTTAACGGCCTCCTGAACGGTGGCAGCTCCTTCCTTCATCTATCGTCCCTCCTCTAAAGCGCCCGGGGCGCTTTCTGCGAACTTAGTAACTCATGCCGATAGACCATCGGCAACCCTACACGTGTCAGGTGCCTCCAAAGCCCACTGTGGCCAGGCCGTCCTCCACGATTACCGGGACCTCCCTTCGGCCGGATGATAGCACCA
>JAUVQR010000322.1 GCA_030598065.1 Planctomycetota bacterium
ACGAGTGGAAAATATTCCTAGCAGCGACAAATATACCACAGATGGATGCTGTTTTCAAAGGATTAATACCATCGAAAAGCTAGCCCCGGCTATTTACGGTCCTTTTTCCCATAGGCGATAAAGGCCCCTGGCAGCGCGTCAAGGACGTCTGTGGCTATTAACGAGTATTCCCCGGTGACGTCATGCGCCAGGTCCCCGGCCAACCCGTGGAGGTATACGCCCAGCGCCGAGGCCTCAAAGGCAGAGGCCCACCCCTGGGCCCACAGGCCCGCAATTAGACCGGTTAGGACGTCGCCCGTGCCCGCCGATGCCATGCCGGGGTTTCCGGTCGTGTTCTCGTATAGCTTGTCTTTATGAACCACCAGCGACTTGTGCCCCTTAAGGACCAGGGTGGCGTGAGGGTATTCCTTTGCAAATTCGGTTACCGCCTTCAGACGCCGGCTGCTTGTCCGGCTCGAACCGGTCCGGTCAAATCCCATAAGGCGGTCCATCTCTCCGGGATGCGGGGTAAGGATTACCTGGGCCTTTACCCTGTTCAACGCGCCGGGTTCTCCTGCCACGGCATTGATCCCGTCAGCGTCCAGCAGCAGGTGTCCGTCGAGATTCTCCAGCAGCCAGAGTACCAGCCTTTTCGTGTCGGGGTTCTGCGATAGTCCGGGCCCCAGTGCGACTACCTGTGCATTTTGGCTCATTTCGGCAATTTCTTGCCCGGCCTTGAGAGAGAGGGACTGTTCCCTTGTCTCCGGGAGGGGCCTTGTCATAACGCAGGTCAATTTCGAGGCGACTATTGTGTTCAGGCTTTTCGGTATGCCCAGTGTGACCAGACCGGCCCCGCCGCGCAGGGCGGCCCTGGCGGCCAGACATGCCGCCCCGGTCATGCCGACTGACCCGGCCAGTATGAGTACCCGGCCGTATGTGCCCTTGTGGGTATCGGCCTTTCGCTTTGGAAGTGGCGGTAAGGTCCTGATTCGTCTCACGTGCGTGTCATGCCTGCATAATATATAACTATGGAACGATTTTGGCGCTGTTGCCGGTCCGGCCCCTTAACCCCCCAGCTCATTATACGCGGTTTCAATGTTGACGCCGAGCCAGTCCTCATAGTGGCCCCAATCCTTGTAATCGGGCAGTTTCAGAGATTCCTTCATCTCGGCAAGAGACCTGCCGTTGTCCATCTCCTGTTTGACCGCCGCCAGCAACTTTTCAAGGTATCCTCTGAATGCCGTAAGGTCGTCTTTGTTTCCGACGGGGCCGTGGCCGGGAACAACCGTCTCAACATCCAGCCTTTCCATCTCTTCGAGGGCCTTAATCCAGTTCCTTATCGAACAATTAGGGTCTCCGGAAAAACCCAGGAAGCCGTTGAACAACAGGTCTCCTGTAATCAACAACCTCAGCTCAGGTACATGGATATAAGCGTCTGTGTCTGTGTGGGCGCTGCCCGTATGGATTATATTAACGGTTTTGTCGCCAAATTGTAGAGATAGTTCCTTGTCAAACGTAAGGGTAGGTGGTGTGATAACTACCTTGTCCGTGTCTGGGACCTTAAAGTAGTCGCCGAAGAATTCCTTGTGCTGCTCTCCTATCTCAAGCAATGTGCTGCGGACGTTCTTGTGTCCTATAATCTCTACGGCCTCTGAGAACACCTGATTGCCAAAGACGTGGTCGCCGTGGTAGTGGGTGTTGATGACATACTTGATGGGCCTGTCGGTAACCGACCTTATGTCCTTCTGTAACTCCTTTGCGAGAGGTATGTTCTGTCTGTTGTCCGCCAGTATACAGGCCTCATCGCCCAATATGAGTGTTGCGTTCTGCCCA